>NZ_JBHRWI010000014.1:0-88673 GCF_042647905.1 Amycolatopsis halotolerans | reverse complement strand
GCACACCACAAGGGCGGCGACACTGTCCGATATGGACGGTCGGCGAACCAGGGCTGACTCCCGATGTCCGGAACACAAGCCGCGTCGCCTCGGCTTGCTGAGTGTCCACACAGGACGCCGTCGTCGCCGAAATATCCGAGTAGCGCCCGATGTGAGTTTCGACAGGTCCGTGAGGGGAACCCTGAGGGGCTCAGAGTCTTGACCGTTCCCCGGGAGTTGGACTGGGAATCGAGTTCCGGCTTGCGGCGAGCGTGTTCGTTGTATTCGTGTAGTTCGTTGTCGGAGGGGCAGCGGGAGGCCGCTGTGGCGTTGTTCGAGGCCGGGCGCGGCCGCTAGGCGGTCGCGGCCCGGTTGGGCGTGTCGGTGACGGCGGTGCAACGCTTGCGTGATCGTTGAATGCTGCGGAGCGCGGGGGCGCTGATGAACAAACCGGACCGGCGGTCGTTCGCGTTCGAGTTCAAGCTCGAGGTCGTGGCCGCTATGTCGGAGGGGAGGCGACCGCGCTCGAGCTGGCCCGCGATCACGGGTTGCGGCCCCGGCGGAAAGGCCGTCCCCCGGCCGCAGCGGCGGAGCGGTCCGGGCCGGGCGAGTTGGAGCGGTTGCGGCGGAGAACCTGCGGCTGTCGGCGAAGGTGGCCTGCCTGGAAAAATTGCGGGCCTTGAGGGATCAGGGGCGAGGGTGAAAACCCAGGCGATCGCCGCCATCGAGGCCGACTACTCGCTGCTGGTGGTCGCGTGCCTGGCCCGGTCGACGTTCTTCTACCACCAGACCCGCCTCGCCCGGCCCGACCCGCACGCCGGGCTCAAGACCGCGATCGCCGAGGCCTTCGCGGCCGGCCGCGGCCGCTACGGGCACCGGCGGATCCACCCGGTCCTGGCCCGCGACGGCTGGCAGATCGCCAAGAAGACCGTGCTCAAGGTCATGAACGCCCTCGGCCTGGTCTGCAAGATCCGGCGGCCGCGTCGGGGCCGGTCCTGGCCGGCATGACCGCCGAGAACCTGCTCGACCGCCAGTTCGGCGCCGACGCTCCGAACACGAAATGGGTCACCGACGTGACCGAGTTCCGCATCGGCGACCGCAAGCTCTACCTGTCACCGATCATCGACCTGTTCGACCGCTCCGTCGTCGCCTGGGCCTGCGGCCCGTCCCCGTCGCTGGACCTGACCACCACCTCGCTGCGTGGGGCGATCGCCGCCCTGCCCCCGGTGCCGCGCCGCTGGTCCACACCGACCAGGGCTTCCGGTACCGGCACCGCTCCTGGCGCGCCCTGATCGAGGAGGCGGGCCTGACCCAGTCCAGGTCACGCCGCGCCACCTGCCTCGACAACGCCATTGTCGAGAACTTCTTCAGCCACCTCAAAGGAGAACTGTTCCACCACAACAGCTTCGACACCATCGAGGAATTCACCGCCGCACTGCACGACTACATCCACTGGTACAACACCACCCGCATCTCCACCACCCTCGGAGGCCTCAGCCCAACCGAATACCGAGCCCAAACCCGCACCGCCTGACCTCCACCCCAACCAGTCCAACTTCTGCGGACCGGTTCAACCGAGCGCGGTCCGCGGGAATGGGACGCGCACTTTCTCGTCGCCGGCGATTTCCTGCGCGTACTGCCGCGCGGCCCGGGTTTCGAACCGCACCGCCCGTCCGCCGGTCACACCGCCGCGCGTGCCGGTGCCGGAGGTCATCGAGTCGGACAGCCCCCGTCCGGTCACGGCGTACAGGTAGAACTCGGCTTCGAGGTATTCCAGGTCGAGTGCGAAGTTGAGCACCGCGCCGTCGCTCACCTGGCCGGAGTCTTGCGCGACCGGGGGCGGCCTCGCGGACGGCGGCCCCGGCGGGGTTCGTGAGGCCGCCGAGCCCGAGAGCGCCGGCCACGTCGAGCCCGGCCATGCCTGCGGCTTGCAGGAAATTGCTTCGGTCCTGGGGACTCTCCGCGCTCCGGGCGATCATCGAGGCGGCATAGCGGGTGCCAAACACGGGCGATCTCCTTCCCGCCCGGCGCGAACGCCGGCCATTCCCGCACGGACAGCCGTCCGCGCGGGAATGGCCTTCGTGGACGGTCCTGCTTCGTCACCGGGAGCGGTTTGGACGGGTCAGCCCCCCGATCGGGGGCACCGCGGAAATCGGGAAGAAATCCGTTCCAGGTCACTCCGCCGACGGGATACGGAGAGCGATGAGTACATTGTGGACTATGACGCGACCGCTGATCGCGGTGCGGATCTCGAGCGGAGAGCCGGTCTCGTTCCGCTCAGAAGGCGATGCGAGCCGGCCAGCTCACCGCATACGCGGGGATTCGGGTATCGCCAATCCTGCTTCGCGGGGATCTTGCCGGCTGGGCAGGGTCCGGAGCGGAAGTCCGAGCGGCACGGCTCCCCGCCGATAACCGGGATGCCGGCCCGCGCACCGAGCTTGTGCGCGGCGTTCTCCGCCGAGCCCTCGGGTCCGGCCTTGTTTGGGGCCGCGTCCTGGCGGGAATTCGCGTAGTGCGACCGGTCGCCCCAGTCCCCGGCATCGCAGAACTCGGGAAGGAATCCCATGGTCACATCGTCGGTGACTCCGCCGACCAAGGTCGGTGCCGAGACGACCGCGTCTCGCAAGGAATTCGGCGCTCTCGTCCGGCTCGTGCGGGGAGCGGGCCTGCTGGAGCGGCGTTATGGTTACTACGCGGTGAAAATCGCTCTCACCGCGCTCGCTCTGGCCGCCGGGTGCCTGGTTTTCGTCCTGGTGGGCGATTCGTGGTGGCAGCTGGTCACCGCGGTGTTCTTCGCTGTGATGTTCACCCAGATCGCGTTCCTCGGCCATGACGCCGGGCACAACCAGATCTTCCGGACCGGACCGGCCAACGACCGCGTCGGCCGGATGCTCGGCGGGATCGTCGGGATCAGCTACGGCTGGTGGATGGGCAAGCACACCCGCCACCACGCCAACCCCAACCACGAGGACGAGGATCCGGACCTCGACATCCCGTTGCTCGCGTTCACCCGCGGGCAGTCGCGCGACCGCAGCGGGCTCGTGCGCTGGACGGCCAAGCACCAGGCCGCGCTGTTTTTCCCGTTGCTGCTGCTGGAAGGGCTGAACCTGCACTGGGCCGGTGTCGAAGCCGCGTGGCGCGGGGGGATCGCGGCGCGCCGGACGGAAGCGGTTCTGCTGCTCGTGCATGCCGCCGTGTACCTCGCCGCGGTGTTCGTGGTGCTGTCCCCGCCGGTGGCGATCGCGTTCATCGCCGTCCACCAGGGACTGTGGGGGGTGTACATGGGCTGCTCGTTCGCGCCCGGGCACAAGGGCATGCCCACCTACGCCCGGGAGACCAGGCCGGACTTCCTGACCCGGCAGATCCTTACCAGTCGCAACGTCCGCGGCGGCCGCTGCGTCGATTTCGCCCTCGGCGGCCTGAATTACCAGATCGAGCACCACCTGTTCCCCGGCATGCCGCGCGCCAACCTTCGCCGCGCCCAACCCCTGGTACGCGCGTTCTGCACCGACCGCGGCATCGAGTACGCCGAATGCGGACTGTTCACGACCTACCGCCACGTGCTCAACCACCTGCACGACGTCAGCGCCCCGCTCCGCGCGCGCGGCGCCGCCTGAGAACGAGGCCGCGCCGCGCGCGACTCGCGACGACGGATCTGCCCCGCGGTCAACCCGCGCAGGACGGACTACCGGTGTTCGCCTCGATGCTCGCCGACCTCGTACCGGCCGTATACCGTGCCGTGACTCGACTGTGGTTCGCTGATCTGCTGTTTGTCCGGGTGAGGGTTATGCGATGCTCTCCGGCCGTGCTGTTTCGACTGATGTATTTGGTCATGGTGACGTTGTTCGGCTGGTGGGGTCTGCTTTCTCGGTCCGCTAGGGCCAAGGACGTCGAGATACTGGTGCTTCGCCACGAGGTGTCGGCTCTGCGCCGCCAGGTCGGGCGACCACGTCTTCCGCGGCCGGATCGTGCGGTCTTGTCTGCGTTGGCGCGGCTATTGCCCCGTGACCTGCGCCGGCATCGCATCGTGACGCCGGGCACGTTGCTCGCGTGGCATCGCCGTCTGGTCACTCGGAAGTAGACCTATCCCAACCGGCCTGGACGACCAACGGTCGATGACGAGTTGTGAGTTGGTCGTCCGGCTTGCCCGGGAGAACCCGGGTTGGGGGCATCGCCGTGTCCAGGGAGAGCTGGTCCGGCTCGGGCACCGCGTCGGTGCAGGCACGATCCGCCGTATCCTCGCCGCCGCCCGTATCGGGCGCGGGGCCACCGATCGGCGCACGTTCCTGAGCGCCCAAGCGGCAGGCCTGACGGCCACGGACTTCTTCCATCTGGACACGATCGGGTTGCGGAGGCTCTGCGTGGTGTCCATGATGGAGATCCGCACCCCGGCGAGTGCACCTTGCCGGAGGGTGAACTCGCATCCGGCGGCGGCCTGGACCACGCAAGCCGCCCGCAACCTGCTGATGAGCCTCGGCGAGGGAACCTCCCGATTCCGGTTCCTTGTCCGCGACCGGGATGCGAAGTTCACTGCACCGTTTGACGCGGTGTTCGCCTCCGAGAGCATCGGCGTGGTGAAAACCCCGCGGCGAACGCCCCGAGCGAACTGTTACGCGGAGCGGTTCGTGCGCAGTGTCCGGTCGGAGTGCACCGACAGGATGCTGATCTACAACGAACGCCACGCTGCCCGGTCCTTGATGAGTTCGCCCGGCACTTCAATGATCACCGTCCGCACCTGTGGGGTTCCAGAAGTCTAATCATGCATTCTGACCAGCGGCAATTGCTCTTTCGGCGGGTAGGGCATGATCGCCGGGCATGTCGCTGCGTCTGCTCTACCTGATCTTCCTCCGGCTGCTGGGTCTGTTGGTGTTGCTCGGTCGTTCGTCGGCGTCCAAGAACATCGAGTTGCTGGTGCTGCGCCACGAGGTCGCCGTACTGCGCCGAAGCAACCCGAAACCTCGCCTGGACTGGGCCGACCGGGCTGTGTTCGCCGCGCTGGTCCGGCTGATGCCCACGACGCTGCGAACACACCGGCTGGTCACCCCGGGAACGATCCTTCGCTGGCACCGTCGGCTGGTAGCCGCGAAGTGGACCTATCCACACCGGCATGGGCGTCCGCCCGTTGATGAGGCGATCGCCGGGCTGATCGAACGGATGGCCACAGAAAACCGCAGCTGGGGCTACAAGAGGATCCAGGGTGAGCTGCTCAAGCTTGGCCACCGGGTCGGGTCCTCGACGATCCGGCGGATTCTGAAGCGTGCGCGCATACCTCCAGCGCCGGCCCGGCACACCGACACGTCCTGGCGGCAGTTCCTGCGCACGCAGGCCTCGACGATGCTGGCTTGTGACTTCTTCCACGTCGACTGCGCGCTCACTCTCAAGCGGATCTACGTGTTCTTCGTGCTGGAGGTCGGCAGCCGCTACGTCCACGTCCTCGGCACGACCACGAACCCGGACGGTAGATGGACCACGCAGCAGATCCGCAACCTCGTGGTGGCGCTCGGCGATCGAGTTGACGAGCTCCGATTTCTCATCCGCGACCGGGCTGGCCAGTTCGCGGCCGCCTTCGACGCCGTCCTGGCGGACGTGGGCATCGAAACGATAAGGATTCCGCCGCGTTGTCCACGGGCCAACTGCTACGCCGAGCGGTTCGTGCTGACAGCCAGATCCGAACTCACCGATCGTATGTTGATCCTCAACGAGCGGCATCTGCGGGCCGTGCTTGCCGAGTACGTCCGGCACTACAACGGTCGACGGCCGCACCGTTCTCGCCAGCTTCGCCCACCTCGGCCCACCTACCCCGCAGCAGACCTCAACACTCAGCGGATCAAGCGACAGCGACTTCTCGGGGGGCCTGATCAACGAATACGAACGAGCCGCGTAAAGCCGCTGGTGAGCACCGGTGAGCGACTTTTGGAACCCCACAGCCCAGATCCGCCGTCGTCGTGTGCTGGGCGGCGTGATCAACGAGTACCGAAGAGCCGCGTGAACCTAATCGTCATTACCGCTGGTCATCGGCCCGCATCGAGTTTGAAGCGGTACACGTTCTCTTCCTCTGCGTCTTCCGCACGCAAACCGCACCACAGGAAGAAAAACAACTCATGGACATGCAGGAATTCGCGGCAGCGATGACGGAAGCGCTCGACGGGGCATGGACGGTCGGACCGGGCCACCACGGTCACCACGATCGGTACCTCGGCCCAGATGGTGGAGCGTCAGGCATGTCGGTATGACAGCAGCCGTGGCGACAGTTGGTGCAGTCCTTCGGTCGACCGCACACCAGGGGCGCGTTCATCCTGGGGTGTCCACGGCGCGCATCGTCGAGAGGATGGCTGGCAGAGCGACGAGCAGGGCGACGCCTCGGAACGCGCCGGCGAGCGGATACGCGGCACGGATGCCGACTGTATCGGCGACGAACCCGCCGACGAGCGAGCCGAGTGGCATCAGCCCCCAGCCGAGCATCCGGTAGACGCTGTGAACCCGTCCCCGCAGCGGCTCGGGTACTACCTGCTGGCGCAGGCTGACCGTGACCACACTCCAGAGGGTGGTGGCGAACCCATTACAGCCGAGTAGTGCGCCGAGGGCCACCGCGTTTGGGCTGGCACCAATGAGCACGAAGATGACGACGTTGGCGACCAGCGCGGTGAGCAACGCCGGCAGTGGTCCGATCCTGCCGACGACACGTGCGTTAACCACCCCGCCAAGCACGCTGCCGACTGCTGCACCGCCGAGGAGCAGGCCATAACCGCGTGCGCTGACGTGCAGGCTGTCGGTGGCTAGTAGAACGATGGACACATTGCCAATTTGGTAGCAGAACGTATTGACTGCTAGGAGACCCGCCAACGTGCGTAACAGTCGGTGACCAGCGAGCCAGCGCACGCCCTCGATCACTGCGGCCCGCATCGGCGGTTGCGCCGGTCGGGTTCGCAGGCGGCGGCGCGGTAGGGTCGCCAGCAGCGCGGCGGAGAGCGCGAACGAGCCCGCGTCGACACCGAACGGCAACACCGCCGCCGCCGCGAACAGTGCACTGCCGATGGGCGGCCCAATGAACAGTTGGCCCACACTGGCGATTGTGTACTGGTTGCCGTTGGCTCGATGAAGCTGCGCGGGAGGCACGAGGTCCGGCAGTATTGCCAGCGACGCGTTGGCGAACACTGCCTCGCACGCACCGAGTCCGAATCCCATGGCCGCCAAGCCGGCGACGTCGATGCGGTCGAGCCAGATCAGCACGGCGACCGCCGTGACAATCACAGCCTGCAGAGTCTGCGAGCGCCACATCAGGCTAGCCCGGTCGAACCGGTCGACCAGCGCGCCCGCTGGCAGCGACAGCAGCAGCCACGGCAGGTATGTCGCGGCCGAGACGAATGAAACCTGTACCGGGTCGCGGGTGATCGTCACGGTCAGCAATGGGACAGCGGCGGCGAACACGCCATCACCGATGTTGTTCACCGCTGATGCCCACCAAAGCCGCCAGTACGCGGCCGGGAGGCGTGCCCGGAAGTCACGTCGCGTCATGCTTGACAGCGTGGCAGACGCGAATATGTGTTCGCAACAGCTCAGATTCCGATTCCATCCAGGATTGCATTTGTTTAAAATCACTCAATCTTCTGTCGTGAGCGATCAGTAAACGAGAAGTTTCGCGAGCCTCGCGTTTGACGATTTGACCTCAGTCTCTGTCGTCAAATGACAACTAGGGCGAAATTGTGGAAATCAGGCAAGTGGGGACATTGCGCCGGCGGCATAACTCCGATACCTAACCGGTGGCGAAAAATGCGTCGACGACAACTATTTCTTCGAAAGAGTTTGGTGGAGTGCGGGCGCGGACCCTTGAAATAGTTTATGCCCGTTTCAGGTCGCGACGGAGATGCGCGCGGCACCCATAAACGTAGGCGATCCGGGCTCCCCTGCGCATACGGGAGTGCAGTGCCTGCGCCACCGAGACGACAATAGATTCGCCCTTGTCGTTGAGCCACGTGTTGCAGACTATAGGAACGCTAGCCTCTTGTTAGAGCGAGAAGATGACACCGTACATCAAAGGGTTAGCGTCGCGCGCAAGAGTTTGATGTCAGGACGACTTGTCGAGGTAGAGCAGCGCAGGCGCGTCCATACGTCGTTCTCGGCTGGGTGCTCGTCGAGGACCAGCGGTGCCACCGCCCGCCACCGCTGACGCGCCCAGCTGCCTGACGAGCGCCCGGCGCACTTGCGCGCCGTCAGCGTCGAACAGCGTCTCCAGCAGATCCACATCTCAGCAGGACATCGCCCCCTCGCCACGCCGAGATCGGCTATAGCCAGGTCGGTCCGGACGCAAAGCCTTCATTCGCTTGCCGGGATGGGTGGAGAGGTCGCTCCCCAGCCGCCGTCCAAGTCAAGCAGCTGGCCTGTAATGTAGGCGCTGGCCGCTGAGCTTAAGAAGAGCACTGCCTCGGCGACATCCGCGGGCTCGCCGACCCGACCCAGCGGGACGCGTTTGAGGTAGGCGGCGAGTATCGAGGCATTGTCCAGCAAGGGTGCGACCATGTCGGAGCGCGTGATTCCCGGGCGGACCGTGTTAACGCGGACGGCCGACGGGCCCCACTCGGCTGCTAGCGCCCGTGTCGCCGCGTCCAACGCGCCCTTGGTTGCGGAGTATGCGCTGGTCAACGGGTGGCCCCGGTTGCTGAGCGCGGACGACACGAATACGATCGTGCCGCCGCCGCTTTCGGCCATGAGTCCGGCGGCGTGCCCGGCGAGCAGCAACGGTGCGCGGACATTGAGCGCGAACACTTCGTCCAGGTCTGCAGCCGTCGCCAAGTGACTCGGCACGGGCTGGCTCTTCCCGGCGTTGCTGACCAGCGCGTCGAGTCGGCCAAACGTGCTCAGTGCGGTGTCCAGCACGGCCAGTGGCGCGTCCGGTTCAGACAGGTCAGCCGGGATGACCAGCGGCTCGCCGGGTAGATCGGCCGCCATCGCCGACAGCCTGTCCTTGTCGCGTCCTACAAGTGCCACCCGTGCACCGGCCTCGGCCAGACGACGACTGATCGCCGCGCCCAGACCACGGGCACCACCGGTAACCAACGCGGTTCTGCCGCGCAGCGCGGCATCCGTCCGCGGGTCGTGAGTATCCGTCGAACTTGTCACGTCGACCTCCAATGCCCACCCATCACTGCTCTACATCGCGCAAGTTCGAACGGACCGTACTGTCGAGGTTTCCAGCAATTGCGTTAACCGACAACTCGCGTACCTCCGAGCCGTGTCGAATTTGCAATCGCACCATTGGACGCCGGCCTGCTGGTTCGATCTTCAGCAGTCGATCTTCTGTTCCGGCCAGTAATCGGAACAGTCCATCTCCGAGAGCAACCAAACCAAACGCTGGGCGGCCACCGATGTGAAGAATGAGTCGATCCTGCATGACACCAAGATGCACTGATTCAGTCTCTTCCTCATCTTCATCCACGCGCAGTTCGGGCAGCGAACCTGGCAGGAACTCCAGAAAAGACTTCGGCATACGAAAGCTACACTCGTACGCCTGCGCTTCGCTAACACTAAGTTCACGACGAGGCCTGGCGAAAACTACGTCTTCGTCAGATAGTGCATTTGTGAATTCAGCAGGAAACAGGTCTAGAAGTTCGCGAGTAATAAGAGTGTCAAGAAGCAAGTGAACTCTGGCACTAGGTCCATCATTCCAAGCTTCATGCCTTCGGGAGAAGTCGCCGTACCAAAGGCTTCCGGGCTGCCATCGGTGCACTTCGCCACCGATCTTCAGAATGGCTTTCGGATTCGTCACAATCGGCACATGCAAACGAAGCGTCCCGTAGTCAAAGCCGCATCGATCCCGGTGCTCGCCGAGGCGACCCCCTGGCCCCATCCGGATCAGCCTAACCGTTCGAACCTCACCCGGTAGGCTGTCTATTATCGACGTCAGGTATGGTGCCTCGCGCGCAAGCGGTGTTTTCGCAAAGTCATAGAGTCCTGGCCGACCTGGTCGGGCTGCTGCAACGCTGCCGCCGATACTTACAAGCGGGAGAATTCGCCACTTTTGCTCTACTACTGCCTCTGAATAGCGTTCAGGTTCGATCCATGATGCGGCTGTGACTCTATTTAGATCGGCAATCAATCGTTCGGGATCAAAAGAGCGAGCGAGTTGTGCCGTCGCAGGCAATGTCAAAATGCTGGATAGATTGGATTTCGATGTTGAAGTCATTATAATCCTTCGATCATGCTTGGTTTAAGTCAGGTAACTTCCATCGAGGTAAACCTACGGTAGGTTGAACTAGCTTCCCGTGTTCAATATAACACGGTAAGCTAGTTCAACTTCTGCGCATCGATAGGTGCCGCAGTCGCGCTATGCCTGCGCGCTGCGACAGGCCAGATCGCACCCGGCCCGAATTTCTCTATGTAGCGCCGCAAACGGGTACTGAATCCAGGGTCGTTCCGATTCTCCAATTCGGCCAACTGGTTCACCTTTGCCGCTGTTGCTAACTTGTACTCGGGACGTAGTTCCGGGAAGCGGATAAGTAAGAACATCGCATCCTCAGTGTATCCTCGATGGTGCCAATAACGCCAGATGCGGGCACAGTCCTCCTCTTGTCCCTCAAATAGTTCGGTGGCGCGAGGATGCGGGCCTCCCAAGAGGTAAACCGCGCTCTCCGAGTCGCTGCGAAGCTGCACGCGGCAACCGTCAATATAGGCAAGTCGTATTCCCTTACGCACGCAAAAGTTTAGCGCTTGGGCCGCCGAGTCAACGATCGGCTCACCTCTGTCATTGAGCGAAGTATTGCAGACAATTGGAACTCCGGTCTTTTGATGGAAAGCGGAGATAGCGTCATGCAGTAGAGGGTTGGCGTCGCGCGCGAGGGTTTGGTGACGAGCCGATCCGTCGAGATGGATTATCGCGGGTACGTGCGCACGTTGTTCCTCGCGCACTGCAACGGCTTCGAGCATGAAAGGTGATTCTCTTTTTTGGGCAAACCAATCGACCGCGTGCTCGCTGAGGACCAACGGAGCCACCGGCCGCCACCACTGTCGCAATTTGTAATCATTGAGCAATTCTTTGGTCTTGAGAGTGCGGGGGTCGCCGATCAGGCTACGGTGTCCCAGAGCGCGCGGTCCGACCTCTGCGGCGTCTTGGACCCACGCGAATGGCCCAACCGTAAGGTCCTCGACGAACTGCTCCGGGTCGAATGGGTCGGTGCGTTCGATCCAATTGGAGAATTGCTCAAGCGCTGAGTCCAAGTCGCGGCACGGGGGACCGTAGTAGGCGCTAGATAGGAGGAAATCCGCATCCGGAAGTATGCCCGCTTGGTACAGCCCAAGTAGGCCGATGCCCAGCGCTTGCCCCGAGTCGTTTGCGCAGGGTGGAGTCAGCAACCGGACGAAACCGAAATGGTCAACTAACCGGGTGTTTGCGGGGCAATTGAGAGCGAACCCACCGCTGACAGATAGATTCGCGCCATGGGGATCGACGTCCGCTTTCGCGCATAAGCGTTCAATATTACGAACCATAATCAGTTCGCAGCATCTCTGTACGACCTTCATAACTGCGCTCTGCAGGTTTTCCTCGTCGGTGAACCGTGGGTCAGGGCAGGTGCCAGCCAGTTGATACCGTGCTTCGTCGGTTATCCGCTGCACAAAAGGAACCGTGGCTAGGAGCGGCTGGGTCCGGCCGCCGTAGAACTCATGTCGGGCGAGGATGCCTTCGGCATCGAAATGGATCTCTGCCACGCAAGCTGACGCCAGCGCCATCAGAGTGCCAGGTTCACTATCAAACAGTCTTTTTGCGGCTGCGTAGAGAAGCGCGGGTGACTCGACGGGATCGAATGTCAGCTCGCCGCGGACGGACACGCAGCCGGCATACCAGAAGTCCTTCGCATCTTTGTCCAAACCGAAGTCAGGACCGCCATCGACTGCGAGTGCGACTATAGTTTCTGTCGCAAATATTTTGGTATCCATCAGCAGCCCGCCAAATAGGTGCCCGAGGCTGTGCAACGGATACAGTTCAGCACCGGCTGGAGCCGTGAGCTCGGTGTAAGCGGGCAGGCCGATGGTACCCCAGGACATACCAATCTCGGCCAGGCTCACGCCCTCCTCGGCTAACAGTCGCTCAAGCAGCGCCGTGCTGCGCACACCGGAGAACAGCGGCCAGTAGTGGTGCTTCTGTCCGCTCAGCCGCTCCAGTTCCCACAGCCGCACGAGCTCTACCCGGCCCTGCGCGCGTCGCCAAAGAGCGATGTTCTGGTCGTGCCGCGGAACGACAACCGAATTTGGTCCTGGTGGGCTAATATAACTGGAGAGAAAGTAATCATACTCATTACTCAACGCCTTCAACTCCCCTGCGACTCACCTGCGATGCGGATTCGGATTTGTGGCACGCTGGTAGTCCCACAACAAATATGCCAGCGATTCGCCGACCTAGACATAGCGGCCTCGGGAGTCTCCGAACGCTGTAGGGAATTGGGTCATTTGTTCATTCAGCGCGCACGGAGTGTCACCAGGACCGCGTGGCGTTGGGCAAGCATGGGCGCTTTCCGATGCGCCTCTCGCAACATGTTCGCTGCTTGGCGGTCGCCAAGCTCACGGCGCAGTTCGCGTTCATGGCTGATCCACAGATCGTAAAGTTTCTTCCACATCTTGGGCTCAGCAGGACGGTCATCCACATCTTCCACTTCGAGGGCGGCATCGATGGAATCACGATCTATTGAATCTTGCCCGTCGCGGCGCACAGTCGTGAGGATGAGCCTTCCGCCAGGTGCGACCGTCCGACCGAGCTCGCTAAGCACTTGTGCACGGTTAGCGGCAAACCCCAGAGCATCTATGCACAGGACACCTTGAGCGCAACCGGTCGCTAACCCAGTAGCTTCCATCGTAGCCACATGGAAATTCGCGCTATTCTCGGGTACATTGAAACTGGTACGCCGAGTGGCAGCGAACGAAACGGCAAAAGGCGACAGGTCTATGCCAACGAGTCGAACATTTAAGGCGCGAGCCAACCACAGTCCGACACCTCCCGTGCCACACCCGACGTCGACGAGCAGTTGACCAGGGCGGAGCTTGAGGCGCGTGACTAAGAGACCCAGCAGTGACCAGTCACAGGAGCTGTAGGGACCCACTTCTTCAGGGTATTCGTCACCCATGGCTTCGGCGTACAGACGCGAAACCAGTGAGGTACCAGCCCGTGCGGCGTGGAACGCATCACAGACCGCCATCCGCGCGATCGCAGGACAGGCGACAGGAGCCGAATGCGTCATCGGCGCATCGTCCTGGTGATGCGCGAGGCGGTGCCGGGGCAGACAACCTGTACCGCGACAATCGGGCCGGGAGACGAAGAAAGATCCAGAGCTAGCGGTTCATGGCCAGTGAAGCGCATTAATCTGCTAGCAATATCAGCCACTTGGTCACCGAACCCAGTTCGAATCGCCTCATAGTCGCAGGTCGCTGTCCTCCATGGCGCACGTCCGCTTTGTGAGCCAGAGAAGAATGCAGGCGCATTGAAGGAACCAAAGTCGCTCGGAAGATCGTCGCGTGTGCCCGCAATAGCTGTCAGGCGCGACTGGGCCGCCTCGGTCATCGCGCGCGTTAGTGCAATAGCTGGGTCAGAGTGGCATCCACTCCCGGCGAATGCCACCGGAAAGTCTTCCGAAAAAAGATACGCCAGGCACACTGGGAGATCGTAGGGATTGCGCACTAGTGCGAGTTCGATCTGCATATCTGCAGCGGTAAATTTTCCGATAATGTCTTGGCCGTATGCGTCGTCCACGGACTCTGGATCGACCGGTGTACGAAGTGCCCCGTCAACCATGCTGTCGCGATACAGGGCGTCTCGCTCAACTACCTCAAACAAGGCGTGCAGCAATGCCTCGTTTCGCGTGTTCCCGCACGCTAGACCAGTAGTGGTTGCGCGCAGCAGCGCGGGAGACCATTCGTGCCTTTGGATAGGGCGTCGAATCAGGTCAACTGGAATGAGCGTGCCACTTCCGTGTACAACGGTCGTGCCGGCAGTCCACTCGAAGGTAATGCGTGACGCTATTCGTTCGGGATATTGGACGCTCATCGGCAGTCCGGAGATGGGATACCCCGGCTCAACATCTGCAGCTGTGCCAACTGCGATCACTGGCAATGGCTGTTCCACATGCCAAAGCTCGATCGCTTCCATGACGGCGGACAGTTTCGCTAGCAGATCGTCGGCACCTTTGCCTTGAGAGACGCTCAGAGTAAGTGATGCTGGGCGGGTCGCTGCCCATACGGGTATGTTAATGTTGTCGAGTCCAGTCAATCGGGAGACACGAGAGATTCCGAATTCCAATAGTCGGTCGGCGATCGATTCCCATGTCTGCTGCGGAGAGGCAGCGCGCACTGTGCCCTGCAATGTGACAAGACTGTCAGTGTTAACCATTCAATTCCTTCCTTCGTTCCTTCATCTCGGAGAGGAATCCAGGAATGAACCGCTTGGCCGCTTCCGTAGCGCGCACGCCAGACTTCAGTCCCCGGCTAGCGGCGCTGGCGTCGAAACGCGCGTCTGTGCATCTCCATATGCGGAGGAGGGTATCGCGGGTGAGGTCATTGCGTATCGAGGATGTCATGAAGCCGGGACGACGCATGCGCTCTGCTGCTAAAGCATCTGAGTATGCGGATACCGCGGCGCGATCCTGTGGAGTCTCGTCGTCGAGCAATATCGAAACTATAACTTCGTCGCGGACATCGACAGTCGGATGAAATACCTGATAAGCAGACAGGTGTCCGCTGGTGACGCGCCTCGCGTGTTCATCAAGCGAGATGCCCGAAGCATCTTCCGGAGATTGCCTCCACCGATAATTGAGATATTCACGCCACTTGCCCGAGAAATTGGGATCGAATATCTGCTGATATAGGATTCGATCCTCGGTAAATAGATCAAATTCATCGACTTGAACGTGAGAAAACGTGTTAGCCCACTGTTGAAAGCAGCTGGTATTCCATACTGTTGTGCCGTGAATGACCTGCGGAAGGTTTCTGGTCGTCGCGGCTCGAATAGCAGTCAGGGCGTCCGATCGTTTGACGTCACCGAAGTGTGGATCCTGTTCGCGTTGTTCTGTGAACCAGTGAAAGAAGTCCATCTCGTTGGCCATTCTGGCGATTGCCCGAATGGCATGCAGGGTGCGTTGCGGATAGAACACCTCTCGCAGCTTCGCCAACAGTTTCGAGGTTCGTTTCGAATCCAATACCCCTGCCGACAAGGCTAGGTCCAGGACGCGTCTCACGTTGACGAGTGGCCATGTCAACGCGTGACGGCCGTCTGGGCTCTGCCCTACCGCAACCTCGTCATCGCCGTAGATCTCACCACTGGCATACGCTGCGTAGACCCTGCCTACTCCAAGCATTCCAAAAGGTGCAAGTTCAGCTGCGCGGAGGGCGCCGATGCTCGCAGCGCCAATTACGCGGATTCCTGAACCGATAGCTGCAAGAATCTCTTTGTGTCGCAATGCTGGACGTTGATGGTAGACCCCGTCGACGATGACGATGGAATCTCCGCTACAAATGGCGGGGTCAAACAGGTCGCCGTGTTGCACTGGTGGTCGTACTCGCACGGCAGGCTGATTCAGCAGTGGCTCAAGGCGTGGCAGTGTCGGTCCCACAAACACGTGTATCACAAGTGGTCTCCAGACTGCAAAATGAAGAGTGGCTTTCTTTCCTGTTGCGCTAGCTGGAAAGAAAGCCACCCGACTTGCTTCTACTCCGAGACGTCCTCGATGATAGCTTCGAGTTCTACCAGATCATTGTCCATCTCTGCATCCGAGAACGAGTCTGGCTTGTTAAATGCAACCGACTTGGACTCCATCATTCCCCTTCGGGTTGTTTCTCAACCACTTAAGCCCGGGCGTGGTCGAAGTTACACGCTCGACACCATGGGATGCAACCACTTACCGCCGTAGGTAGTGCCTAATACAATGGCATCCGAGCCTTGAACCGTTACGGCCGGTAGTAGTTTCTACTTGTTGAAAGGCAACGTATCTGCCACCTGGGTGATCGCGGTACAAGGTGTGGTTGGCAGTAAGTAGTGACAAACACCGCGATGCACATAATTCGGACGGAAGGGGAAGTGGTGGGTGTAACTGACGCAGGCTCAGGCTTCGACTGGCCGATCGAACAGTTGAGCCTGGAAAATGGCCTTCGACTGGTTGTCTGCGAGGACCACACGGTACCGATCGTCGCAGTCAACCTTTGGTACAACGTGGGTTCGCGACACGAGTTGACGGGTCAACATGGGTTTGCACACCTGTTCGAGCATCTGATGTTTGAGGGCAGCGCGCAGGTCGGCAAGGGTGAGCATTTTAGTGTGCTGCAGTCGGTGGGAGGCAGCGGTATTAATGCCACCACTCGACCTGACCGCACGACCTACTTTCAGACCGTGCCGAGCGGCAGCTTGGCGACGGCGCTGTGGCTCGAGGCTGACCGGATGGGTGCACTAGCCCTCTGCCAAGAGACCCTGGACAACCAGCGCGAGGTCGTTAAGAACGAGCGCCGCCAGCGCTACGATGATGTGCCCTATGGAAACTGGTTCGAGCGACTCGGTGAGCTAGCGTACCCCGTGGGCCACCCCTACCACCATTCGATAATCGGTTCGATGAGCGATCTCTCGCGGGCTGAACTCAGCGACTTCGTGCACTTCTATGAGTCATTTTATTCTCCTGACAATGCAGTGCTCAGCGTTGTTGGAGACACCGACCCCGCTGAGGTTCGTGCCCTTGCTGCCAAATACTTTGGTGGTATTCCGGCTCGAACCCGGGCACCTGCGGCTGTGGTTCCTGCATTGTCTCCGCAATTCGGCGCGCCTCAGCGCGTCGAGCTAAGGGAGGCCGTGCCGCTGCCCCGTCTATTCTTCGCGTTCCGTGCCACTCAGTTCGGGCGACCCGGCTCGGCCGCAGAAGAGGTTCTGTGCGCCGTTCTCGGTAGCGGGCGCGCCTCACGCCTGTACCGTGAGCTGGTGATCGAACGGCGGCTTGCGCAGGCCGGAGGCGAGTATCTTCGGGCCTGGCAGCACGCCTGGCATGAATCGATCTTAATCGGTATGGCGACTCCCCAGGCCGGCACCGACGGTTCGACGGTGCCCTTGCCTGAACTCGAGCAGGCGTACTTCGACGTGTGCGAGTCAGTCGCCCGCGACGGTGTCACCCAGGCGGAACTCAATGAAGCTAAGTCGGTGCTCGTGGCCAACCAGTCGCGGATGCTGTCGACTGTAGCCTCGCGCGCTGACCAGCTCGGAAGATTCGCCACACTTTTCGGCGACGCCACGAAAGTCCGAGAACTGCTGCCGGAGCTGCTCGCTGTGACAATCGACGACGTTCGCGAGGCCGCGGTTCGTGTCTTCCCACCATCCAACCGAATCACTCTCGCCTTCCATCCGTCTGCGCTTGCGTAAGGGGCCTGACACGAGGATGAACGTGACACGCTGTTCTTGTTTAGGCGAGGGGGCCGGTTTGGCGTCAGGCGGGGATCGGGTCGAAGCGAACGGTGAGGCCGAAGGCGTAGTCCTGCTTGACGATCTGGCGCACGGCGCGTTGGAGGTTGCGGCGGGTGTAGTACTCGGCGCCGAGGTCGTGGTGGGTGACGTTGTCGGTGAGCACGTCCCGGACGGCGATGGCGAGTTTGTGCATGACGGCGGCCAGGGCGCGTTGGTGTCCGCGGCGGGCGGCGATGCGGCGGTAGTAGACGGCGTAGTAGGAGCCCGTCTGTTTGGTCGCGGCCTTGCGCAGGATGTGTTTGAGGTTGGCGTTGCCGTGGAGGGTGTGGCTGGTTGTGTTCATGCCGGCCGATTCGTTCACGCAGGGGCACACCCGGATCCAGGAGACGAGGTCTCCGGCGGTGGCGAACGCGGCCATATTCTCGCCGGTCCCGGAGATGATGATCTCGGCGGCGGTGCGGTCGGCCGCGGGAATGGAATCGAGGTAGCTCAGGTCCCAGCCGCGCAGCAGCTAGGCGATCCGATCGCGAATTTCAGTGACTCCGCCAGCGAGGCGGTCGATCTGATCGAGGAAGAGGCGGCACATGAGCGCGTGATGGCCGGTGAAGGTGCTTCCCAATGCTGTGGTCAGCGCATCGATCTTGGCACGGGCGTGGCCGACGGTGAGCTCGGTCAGCCGCGCCGGGGCGCGCTCGCCATCGATCAACGCGGTCAGGATGCGCCGGGAACTGGCTCCGGTGACGTCGGAGAGTGCGTTGGTCAGTTTGCCTCCCCTGTCCTCCAACTCCTTCTCCAGCCGATGGATCTCCCTGCCCCTGGCGCGAATCTCGGTGCGGCGCTGGGTCAGATCCCGCAGCTAGCGCACCACGCGTTCGGGCACGAACGAGGCCATCACCATCCCGGACGCCGCAGCCCGGGCCAGAAACGCCGGATCGGACAGGCCGGTCTTGCGGACCTGGATCCTGCGCAGGTGCGCGGGATTAACCAGGATCAGGTTCAGCCCGGCGTCTTGCCGCGGGTAGTACACCGCACGCCAGTAATCCGACGTGGCCTCCAGGGTGATGACCTCCGCAGCGCGCTCGGTCAGCCAGTCGCGCAGCCGCCGGGTTGCCTCGGTTCTGGTGTCGAACCGCTCGGGCTCCAACACCCAGCGGCCCGCCCGCCTCGGATCTGGGGGGGCGCACGGACGCCACCACGAACCTCTTGCCGACATCCACCCCCGGCCGCCCGCAGGTACAGCACCTCGTCGCGCGCCTGCATCCCGCCATAGCTCACCGCTTCGTAACCAGCCGAACATGGTGCGCCGCCCGGAGAGGCCGCGCGAAATTACGAAACTGACACACGTGCTCTGCTGGCGGGCACCCGCCGAACTGGCGACTAACCGTAGTCCCGAAGCACACCTCCATCGTCGTTCTGACATTCGAGCTCTCACAGCATCACGGGTCTACCGGCTTACCGAGCGGGCCACACCATCTTCCCAGCCCCGTGGAGCCAGCGAAGCAGACAGGAGCCTCTGACATGACTTCCTCGGTACCCAGCTACCTCTCGCCAAGGCCTACGAGCGTTGCGCTGCGCCCGTACACCTTTCCTGAAGTGCGCGACCTGTCGCTTGACGGTCGACGCGTCCTCGCGGCTCACATGCCCGGCCAGCGGATGGCCTGGATTGGCCTGCTGATCGGATCTGGTGCCTTGTGCGATCCGGACGGTCTCGACGGACTGGCCCGCGCGACAGCGTCGATGCTTGACGAAGGATCGGAGCGACGTAGCGCTGACGAGTTCGGCACCGCCGTCAAGTCCCTCGGCGGGAAGTGGAAAGCGGCCACCGACTGGGAATCGGTCCAAGTCAGTGTCGAGGTGCCAGCCGTTGAGGCTCGCGCAGCTGCTGATTTGTTGGCTGAAGCGGTCTACGAACCGGCATTCACTGATCGTGACACTGAGCGGTTCCTAGCCGACCTGGCAGCGGGAAAACGTAAGGCCAGTGCCCGTCCCGGGCGGCGCGCAAACTTGGCTTTCCGCAGTGCACTGTATGGCGACGACCACCGCCTCGGTCGTTTTGTCGGAGGCGACGCCAGTTCTGTCGCTTCAATCACGCCAGAGTCGGTTCGCTCCTGGTATGCCACGCATCTGCGCAGGGCCGGTTCACTGCTGGTCGTAGGCGATCTCAACTGTCTCGACATTGAGGGGCTAGCTAGTACTGTACTCGGCGATCTGCCGTCCACCGCAAACGAACCTTTCGCCGCGCCCACCCCCGTGACTGACAGGTTGTCGCGCCTGGTCGTCAAGGACCGCCCTGGAGCGGTGCAAAGTAATGTTCGCATCGGACACGCGGCACCGAGCCGACACCGAGCCGCGGAACTCGGCTTGGATGTGATGGCAATTAACATCGGCTCGACAATTCTTGGTGGCACGATCTCTTCACGGCTCAACCAAGAGTTGCGCGAGATAAAAGGCTATACCTATGGCGTTTACGCCGGGTTTGATTTTACCCGCCCATCGGGCTTTTTCGCGGTCACTTCCGAAGTCCGCACCGATAAGACGAGTGCCGCCGTGATGGATGCCCTGCGTATTATTGAAGAGTTCGTCGACGATGGCGCGACCGGTGAAGAATTTGAGGTGGCGCGCGCGTATCTCGCCGGTGCCACGCCAATTGGGCTGCAGACCGCAGCTGAAGTGGGCGGACACCTCGTCGAAATAGTACGTCACGACCTGCCCACCGATTACGTCACCCAGGAGCACGCGGGCATGCTGCACGTCTCCCTCGGTGAGGTCAACGCGGCAATCCGGAACGCGCTGCACCCTGGCCGCCTCATGGTCGCAGTCGAAGGTGATGTCTCGGTTATCGGGGCAGGGCTTGCGAAGCTCGGCCTGTGACTATGAGACGGGTTCAGTTCAGCAGGCGGGTCGGAGATCGGATCAATGTCTCTGAGTCGCGTTGTATGATGCGGGTCAATCAAACGACGTCCGCAGGCATGGTAAAATCGGTCTACGGGCAATGCATGTTGTGGTAAATAATTTGTCGACATTCGACAAATTGGGACGAAATGATCTAGGAGTGGCCATGTCACTACGTGCGGCGGTCTTCGGGGCTGGGTCCTGGGGGACGGCCTTCTCGATGATTCTCGCCGATGCCGGCTGCGAGGTCTCCCTATGGGGACGCCGTCTGGAGGTAGTTGACGCGATTAATGGCAGCTCCTGCAATCCGTACTACTTTCCAGGGGTTACGCTTCCTGGGGGAATTAAGGCGACCTCCGACCCGGAGGAAGCCTCCAGTGGTGCTGATGCGATTTTTTTATGCACCCCTGCGCAAACTCTGCGTGCGAACCTTGCGGCTTGGGCTCCGTTCTTGGATTCAAAGGCTACGCTGGTTTCGCTTATCAAGGGTGTCGAGTTGGGCACGGGAAAGTTGATGAGTCAGGTGATCGCCGAGGTTGCGGGTTGCGACCCGAAGCAAATTGCCGTTATCTCTGGACCGAATCTCGCCAGGGAGATTGTAGCCCGACAACCTGCAGCAGGCGTGGTTGCGTGTGCCGATGGCACTGTTGCTGTTGAACTGCAAAAAATGTGTCACGCGCCATACTACCGCCCATATACCAGTGCTGACCTTATTGGCTGTGAGATCGGCGGGGCGGTCAAGAATGTGATCGCGTTGGCGACGGGTATAGCTGAAGGCTGCGGCCTTGGTGAAAATGCCAAGGCGACCCTTGTGACCAGAGGCTTGGCAGAAACGGCTCGACTCGCGGCGGCTATGGGTGCCGAGTCGCAAACGCTTGCAGGGCTTGCTGGCGTGGGTGACCTTGTCGCTACTTGCGCGTCACCGCTCTCTCGAAACCACGCACTTGGCGTCAAGCTCGGCGAAGGTATGTCGATTTCCCAGGCTATTTCTATGACGAAGCAGACCGCCGAAGGAGTTTCTTCCGCAAAGGCGGTTGTTGAATTGGCTAGAAATCGCGGAGTCGAGATGCCAATCACTGCCGCTGTTGTCGCTATAATTGAAGAACGGATGACTACCCAGAATGCAATTGAGGATCTGATGGGACGATCAGTGAAGCCAGAACGCGACGATGCAGAGCAGTAAGGGGGTTATCTCCGCTCTCTTGAGCCTGGTGGCTGCGTGGGATCCTCTCGCGCAGCTCATCCCGCGTTGCGCACGCCTGCTTGCCCTGCCGGAATCGCTGCTGGAGGCGGGCTGCCCGGTCGCGACTGCGATCGACCGCTGCACGCGGTTAGCGTTGTATCTTCCGGCGGTGTGTGCCGTGCGCGGCGGCGCGCTGTTCCTTCGTGGTGTGCTCGCTTTCCTGTGTGTCCGAGATGCAATGAACGTGGACTCGCCGGCCTAACAGCGACCGATTGTCGGCCGGCTGTCCACCGGGGTCGGGCAATGGCACAGCAAACCGCGCAGTTCGCTGTGCTGCTGCGAGCGGCCATCGACGCCAACCCGCTACTGCTCATCCGGCACCGCCGGAGATCTGCACGATCAGAACTGACTAGGTGCCAAGCCTCGATCGGCTCGGCCTTCGACGCCATTCGTTTCCGCTGCTGGCCAGCACCGAGGAAGACCTGCAGCGCAAGATGGCGGTAACACGTCCGCCGAGGCCAGGAAAGCGGGTAATGGCTGGTGGAATGCACGCCGGATGCTGTTCAAAGCCGCCCGCGCAGTTCTGGCGGCAGAATGGTCGACATATCCGCCGCTGCGCTCTTGAGTGCGGCGGCGGTGAGGCCGACAGCGGTGCTGAGGTCCGTCCCGGTCAGGTCGGTTTCGGTGAGGTCTGCTCCGGTCAGGTCGGTACGGTCCAGGGTCGCTCCGCGCAGGCGGGCGCGGCTGAGGTTGGCATTGCGGAAGTCGGCCCGGGAGAGGTCGGCTCCGCGCAGGTCTGCTTCTCCGGCGAAGGACGCGCCGGTGGCGATCGCGTCGGCGAGGCGTGCGTTCGGCAGTTTGGCCCCGTCCAGCGTGGCGTTCTCCAGCTTCGCCGAGTTGAGCACTGCGTCGCGCAGATCGACGAGAGCGAGCGTCGCGCCGGTGAGGTCCGCGCTGGTGAGTTTCGCGCGCGACAAGACGGTGCCCTCATCGCAGATGGTCCCTCGGAGGTTCGCACCGGTCAGGTCGGCACCGGTCAGCTTCACACCGGCGAGGTCCAGCGGGTCGGTCTGACCGTTGTCGGGACGTTCGCGGAGGGCGTCGACGGCTGCGACGACGTCCGGGTCGGGGCGGGTGCCTTCGGCGGCCGCGGTCGCGCGTTGGCGAAGGAGATCGCAGATCGACCGGACAACGCTCGGGCGGTCCCGCTCGAAGTCGATCATCAGCCTGGCGAGCGTGCGCACGGCGTTGGCGCGGATGGCCGGGTCGTCCGAGCCCAGCCTGCTCCATGCGGAGTCGAACTGGCTGACGACGTGCTTGTCTTCGTCCAGGCGCTGCTTTTGCCGGTCAAGCGAGTAGCGCAGGAAGGCCAGCCCGGCGGTGGCGATGCCCGCGCCCACGTTCAGCCCGGTGAGGAGCGACGACCGGGCGTTGTTGACCGCGGTCAGCCACTCGGCGCTCGACATGTCCGGCCGTTGCGGACCGACGGCTCGTTCGGCGAGGGGAACCGCGAAGAGCCATTCCACCGCGCCGAGCACGACGACTATTGCGGCGGCGATCCCCACGCTGCGCCAGAATCGGATCTGCATGGGGATATTCCACCGTATGGCGTGCTGCGTTGCTTTCGCAGGGCGGTTTCGGCAAGATCGGCATCCGGTGTTCGACCGGGCGCGGGGAGGCGCGATCGATGGCGAAGAAGCATGCGGGAACGGTAGCTGCCCCGGTTTCGAGAATCGGTGTTTTCCGTTCGGCCACGAGCGGCGCGGTCGTCCATCCGGTTCTTGCCGCCTCCGGTTCGAGGAACTCGGTCGCTCTTTCCCCGCTGGTTGTCAGGGCTCGGCGAGGGCGATGAGCATTATTCTCGTCCCGTACCCGGCCCGGGGCCACATTGCTCCGTTTCTCCGGATGGGCGCGGAACTGGCCCGGCGGCGGATTCCGGTTCGGATGATCGTGCCGCCGCCGCATGCCCGGGCCGTGGCTGCCGCCGGGGTGGTCCCGGTGGTGATCGGCTCGGACGAAGGAGCTCGGGTACCGCCGGGCTGGTCCCGCTCGGATCTGGCCGCGAGACGTGCTGCCGCCGTGCGGCGTCGCCGGACGGCGCTGGAGATGCAGGCGGTTTTTGACCGTGAGGTCGCGGCGTTCCCTCCGTCGGCGGTGCTCCTGGACCCGCATGCGAGGTGGCTGCGCCGACTGTCCCGGAGCGGCCGGCGGATCTGGTTGTGGACGACTTCGTCGTCGGCGCCGCGGTGCGCCGCGCCGGCACTCGTCAACGGCCTCCCGGCGTTGGCCGCTCCGTCCCGGCGGGCACGGTTCGTCGCACCATTGCACGGCGGTTTCCCGGTGCCGGGGGAGGAATTCCCCTACCATCGCTTGGCGGGCCGGAAGCTTCTGGTGGTCTCTTTCGGCACTGTGTTCGGGCGTCGGCCAGGCATGTTGCGGTGGATCGCCGAGTCGTTCCGCGGCACACCATGGGATGTGGTTCTCTCCACCGGGCGAACCGAGCCGGCGGCAGTGGGCCCGGTTCCGGGCAACGTGATCCTGGCTTCGAGCATTCCGCAGGAGAAGTTGCTGCGCCGAGCTTCGGCGCTGCTCACCCACGGGGGAATGAATTCCGTCCTGGAAGCTGCCGCAGCCGGTGTTCCGATGCTCTTCGCGCCACGCAGCGGGGAGCAACGCCGGACGGCCCGCCGGGTGATCGAACTCGGTGCCGGAAGGCTGCTCGACGCTGGAACTTCGCTGGCCCGGCAAACCGAGCGGCTACGGGCTGACGACGCCGTCATCGGCGGTGCACGGCAGTTGCGCGCACTCGTCGAGGCCGCACCTTCCGTCGCGGAAGCAGCTGACCGGCTCGTCGCGCTGGCTGATCTCGCGCCTGTGTGCTGATTCGATCACAGAACGTGGGCTGGACCCGATAAGGTCGAGGGCACTGTCGCCAGGGGAGGGACAAAGCGTGGCCGTTCAGTCAGCCGCACCGTGGTCGTTGCCGCCGCGCCCGTTGCCTTTTGTCAACAGGGACAGCGAAATCGCCCGCATCCAGGACATCCGGGCCGGTAAGGCCGGCGAGGGCGTCCTGCTCCAGCTCGCCGGCGCCCGGGGCATGGGGAAGACGCTGCTGGCTGTCCATGCCGCCTACGAGTTGCGGGAGCACTATCCCGACGGAGGCGTGTTCCTCGACGCGCGCGGCTCCGACCCGCAGGGCATGGTGCCCGCCGCCGACCTTGCCCGGCAGCTCCTCGTCCAGCTGGGCGTCCCGTACGCGGAGATCCCCGGCGCACCTGCCGACCGGCTCGCCGTCGCGCGGGGAACCGCGGCGGGCAAGCGGCTGCTGATCGTGCTCGACGACCTGAAGGCCGCCGAGCAGCTCGACGGGCTTCTCGGCGACGTATCGCAAGCGGCCGTGCTCGTGACGAGCCGAGGGAAGCTGGACGCGCTTCGTTTCCGCGGGTTCAGCCGGGTAGCCCTGGATCCGTTCGACCGCCAAGCGACCGCGAAACTGGTGAATGCGTTCGCCGGCGACCCGCACGCCGTCGCGGAGAGCGTGATCGACGCGTTGTGGCGAAAATGCGCCGGGCTTCCGCTCGCACTGGCAGTAGGCGCGAGCCGGGTCGTAGGGGGCGACGACGACCCGCAAGCGTTCGTGGACGACCTGGCTCTCGCCGATCTCGAACAGGGCGGGGAGCTGTCCGTCCGAGGCGTTTTCGACGCCATCTACCAGGATCTCGACGAAGACCGGCAGCGGGACTACCGGGTGCTGAGCCTCGTCCCCGGCACGGATTTCGGGGTGCCGGTCGCAGCGGAGGTGCTCCGGTGCTCGCCTAAGGACGCCCGAAACAGGCTGGCCGGACTGAGCCAGGCATGCCTGCTCGAAAACCGGCGGGCCGGGCGGTACGGGTTCCATCAGCTGATCCGGGAACACGCGCAGGAACTTGCGCACAAGGAAGCCTCGGACGACAGCCAGGAAGCACGGGAACGTTCCGTGTTCTGGCTCGCGGCCAGGGCGATGGCGCTCGACAGCGCTTACGCCGCCCGTAAGACGCCGGAACCGGTCCGGATGCTTTCCTTTGCCGCAGAGCCCTATCCCGGCAGCGCGGAAGAAGCAGCTCAGGAGTTCGACCTCGAGTGGGACAACTTGGTCGCGGCCGCCCGCATGTGCGCTGATCTCGGCCGGGCCGACTTGGCGGCCGCGGTGCCGACGGCGCTCTACTCCTTCGGCTATCAAACCGGTCGTGCGGCGGAACTGGTCGATCTCTACACGCGTGCGCTCGACTTCGACAACACGCCCGCGGTGCGGTGGCAGCTTCATCGCGACCTGGCCGGACTGTACGAGGACCTCTCCGAGGGAGAGGAATCGCTGTCGCACGCACGCGCGGCTGCTGAATCCGGGCACGCCCCTGGCACCGCCAGCGCATTGGAATGGCTCGGACTCGCCTGCGAACGTCTTGGCCGGGCGGAAGAAGCTCGCGGCTACTTCCGGCAGGCACTGGCCGCGGTTCCGCTCATGGGCGACTCGCACGACGAGTCGCGGGCCAGGGCGCTGCTGTCGATGCACGACGGAAGGGTGGCGTTCAAGCAGGGGCAACTCGACGAGGCCCGGCCGGCGGCGACGGCAGCGCGGGATTATTTCATCGCGCACGAGAAAGATCTGCCCAACGTCGCGAGGTGCGAGAAGCTGCTCGGGGACATCGCTGCTCAGGCCGCGGACCTGCGAGCTGCCGAAGCGCACTGGTCGCGCGCGGCGGGTCTGTTCGAGAGGTCGTTGATGGTCAAGCTCGCCGCCGATGCGGTCGAGGCGCTGGCCGAGCTGGCGGCATCGGAAGGCCGTGCGGCGGAAGCCGCGGATTTCCGGGAGCAGGCCGCCCGGCTGCGAGGAGAGCCGAGCTCAGCCTGAGTGTTCTATTTCCACCCGGTGAGTCCGGCCGTCGAGGGTCAGTTCGACGGCCCCGGCGAGTGCGTCCGTTCCTGCATTCGCCCATATGTAGGGGATCGATGCAAGTACCTCGCCCGCGACTCCGGGTGCACGAAGCGTCAGTGCGGGTCCCGAGCGGAGCCGCACGTCGGCCTTGCCTTCGGAGGACAGCGAGCTGACGGCGCAGCTCGGATACCGGGCGAATAGCGCGGCGTGCCACTGCTCGCTGTCGGTGCCTTCGTCGCCCGGGCGTGAGTTCAGCACAGCCGCGCTCGTTCGCAGGGACCGGATCGGATAGTCCACCGAGCAGTTCACATGGACGTCTGCCGCACCGCCGAACTCCGTGCGCTGCACTTCCGCGGCACGGCGGGCCAGCTGGACCGTGCGGGCCTCGACGTCGGCTTCTCCGGACACGAAGTGCGCTCCGGCCGCGGGGCCGCGAGTTGCGAGATTCTTGGCCGCCACGGCTGCCACGGAGACCTCGGTGCTCGGTTCGGACAGCTTCATCAGCGAGTAGAAGTGTCGGCGCAGGGCCGAAAGAGACTCGCCGGGCATTGCGGAGGCCAACTGGGCGATGGGCTGGAACCGGTCGGAAAGGCGGCTGGCGAGCGCGGCTTCGATAGTGCCCTCGTACGGTCCGGCAAGCGGCAGGCGAGGAGCCAGCTCGCCGAGGGCCGCGATAGGCGTTCCCGGCGGGACATCGTCGAAAGCACCAAGGATGGCGGGTCTGCCCAGCGCCGCCGCGTATCCGGTCACCGAGCCGTGGTCGCCGATCACCACGTCGCTCGCGACCAGGCCGGCGCGCCAGCCGTCTATCTCGTCGAGGATGAGCATCCCGGACCGGAGGCAGTCGGCGTACCACTGGCGGACCGCGGCGAATCCGTGGCCGTGGCTGATGTTCGGGTGCAGCACGAGAGCGACGGCGTACGAATCGGGAGACAACTCGGACAGGAGCTCGCGCGGGAGATCCGGCCGCTTGCCGAGCAGCGAGGTCCGGGACCAGGTGGAGGTGATGACGACCAGCCGGCGTCCTCCGATGCCGAGTTCGGCTCGGTACCGGTCGCGCAGCGGCAGGCTCTCGACAATGCGGTCCAGGCACGGATCGCCTGCGACGAGCATGGCGCTCAGAGCGGCCGGAGCGAGCGTTTCGACCGTGCGGAGCTGGTCAGGGTGAGAGAGGACGAACGTATCGGCGACCGGGCGGCCTTTGGCGAGCAGCCATTCCGGGGACAGACCGAACGGTCCCTGGTCCCTGGTCCCTGGTCCCTGGTCCCTGGTCCCTGGTCCCTGGTCCCTGGTCCCTGGTCCCTGGTCCCTGGTCCCTGGTCCCTGGTCCCTGGTCCCTGGTCCCTGGTCGGAGGATATTTAGTATATCCAATCCCATGAGACAAGATCACTCGGCGCGCCGCGGCAGCGGGTAATTTCCCGTGGTGACTGGCGCTGATCGCGAGATCGAACCGCGTTTTCCTGGCTTGTTTCCGCGAAACGATGATGATTCCCGCGCGTTCGAAGGCGGCCGCCAGTCCGTGCCGGAAGGGATCGGCTTCGAGGTCGGTGGCCACCAGCTGGACGCGAGCGTCGTTCTCGAATGCCGGGACGATGTCCAGCAACCGGGTGAAGGTCGTGACGTTGTGCCCGGCGAGCAGCACCGTGCGTTCCGGCGGCATGGTGGTCCAGCGCCATGCCTCGTCTCCGATCGGTACCGAGACGCGTTGTCGGCCAGTCACTCAATTCGTCCAGGGAGTGAGTCGTCAGGTTGTCGGCGTGATGGTATCCGACGGCGTGAGCTCTCTGGATCATCGCCGAAGGAGGTGCCACCGGCCGACGGAGAGGATCGTTCGCGCCGGTGGCTGCTCCGTTGCCTTCGGTCGTGGTTTCGACCCAGCCTTAAGCTCGCAGATCAGCGCAGCGCACGCGTCGATTTTGTGCTTTTCCCGAGCCCGGGTCCGGTTTGCCAGCACGAGTTCTTCGGTTGCGGCTCGGTGCATCAGCAAGCCCAGGAGCACGTGCCAGCCGCAGAGCACGACGGCGACTGCGATGACCACCGGGGATGCTCCGTCGGCCGCGATCGCGCGCAGGCCGACAAGAGCGGCAGACGCCAGAACGCCGAGCGAGAGCGGGCAGACGAGGGCCAGTTTCCGGCGGGCCCAGATCCAGCGCCACACTGCTTGCGGCGAGAGGTCGGCCCGAACGAGCTTCGCCCACTCCTCCGGCGGACGGTTGCCCGAGGGAGGCCACTCGCGCGCCGCAGCGGAAGAAGCGATGCCCAGCGTTTCGAGGGTATCGGCTTTTTCAGGAAAAGAACGGAGGTCTCTGAACGCAGTTTCTCGAGTATCTGTTCGTACTCGTCGATCGTGTGGTCGGGCACGGGGCCTTCGCGTAAGGATTGGCGCAAAGTCGCTTCGAGGACGAACGGGTTGGTGATCCATGCCCGCCGTGGCCGTGACGCCCAATGCCCGACGACCAGCCCGCTGGCCTGGACCGCTAGCACGGCCATGCCGATCATGAAGATCGGCACCACGGATTGGGTGAACTGCAGATGGTTGTTGGCCGCGTACATCGATGCACCAAGCCCGGCCGCCGCGCCGGCAACGGTGTTGACGATGCCCATCATCGAGAGTTGAGCCATCAGGCTGTGCCGGTCCCGGACCGTTTCCGCGTCGTCGCCGGTGATCCACCGCAACCGCCGGTTGCCTCTTCGGGAATCGAAACCGACGGAGAATATCGCCAGGACGCTCCACAGTTCGGCCAGGACGAGTGTGGCCGCGACAATGACGCGCGCGAGGATCATGACGGGAAAATAGCAACGTGCGAGTGGCTGCGTCTCCGGATGCGAAGAGATAACTCTGGCCGGCCGTCGATGCGACGGGTGAATTCGGGTGTCGCCCCGAGCCCGGATGATTCCTCTCTGGTTGACTGTGGTGATCGCGTGCGTCAGTCCGTTTTGGGGTCAGCTGATTTCGTTGCGTTGCGCACGTCTGCAGACGCAGATGGAGGGAGACGCACGTCAGAACTAGCGTGATCTCCAGGACCGGCGGGCGGTCTATGCGAAGTTCATGCGTGCCGCCTGTGGGCGGGTTTCCTCTGTGAGGCTTCTCCCCGGTTCGCGCTGGCGGGCCCCGTCAGCTGCCACGACCGCGAATCTGCCGCCGACTGTCTTTGAAGGTCGCTGCTGGTGGCTGCGATCTCTTCCTGGCGGCTGACCGGCAAGGCGAGGCCGACGAACTCCCTCCGGAGGCCGCGGATCTCGCCGCGGCGCTCGCTGTCGAATGGGCTGAGCAAGTCGCCGAACACGGAAACCGCGACGCGGACCGGGTACGGGTGCGGCACGCGTTGGACGCGGCGCGCGGCAACCTCGTCGACGAGCAAGGGCTGGGTGCCGGACTGCGACCCGTTCTCAACGCGCTCAGCCGCATCCGGTCGATGGCCGCGCTGGGGGAGGCTGTCGCGGGAAAGCTCCTGCGCACCGCGATCGTCCAGGTCAGCCGCTACCTCACTGACGACGACCTTCGTGCCGAGGTTCAGGCGCGCGTCGCCGCGCTGATCGGACCGGACACGAAAGTCTTGGTGGGGCACTCGCTCGGGTCGGTCGTCGCGTTCGAGGCCGCGCATCGCCTCGGCCGCCCGTTGCCGTTGCTGGTCACGCTCGGATCGCCGCTCGGACTGCGCAATATCGTCTACGAACGCGTCCGTCCGCAACCGCCGGTCGTGCCGCCGCTCGTGCGGCGCTGGGTCAACGTCGCCGACCGCGACGACCTCGTAGCCGCTGATCTTGACCTTCAGCGGCGATTCCCCGGGATCGGCGGAGTCCTCGAAGCCACCTACACCGTCGACAACGGTGCTCACCCGCACAACGCCAGCTTCTACCTAGCCAAACGCGAGGTCGGCGGCCCGATAGCCCAAGCGCTGAGCGTCCCCGCAGGCCTTGGCGCGAACTGTGAGAACCGGCTGCGGCAGCTTGCTGAGAGTGACGGCTGGAGCACCGGCTCGGTAGGGTGTCGTCGTCTGCACACAGATCGGGGATGGGCTGTGCTAGGTCAGGGGAGGCCGGGATGCTGAGGTCCGCGCCGCGGCGCTTTGTCGACAGGGAGCCGGAGCGCGGCGAGCTGGTCGAGCAGGTCTCTCTCGCCCGCACTCAGGGCGAGCAGGGCGTATTCGTCCTTCAAGGCATCGGCGGGGTGGGAAAGACCGCGCTGATGTTGTGGTGTGTTCGGGATCTGGCTCCGTCGTTCGATCTGGTGCTGGAAATCTCGATGGGCGCGTCCGCGGAGGCGAAGACGGTCGAGGAGATCCTCGATGTGTTTCTGGTGCAGCTCGAGGCGCGCGTGCTGCCGCCGACGTTCGACGGCAAGCTCGCGGTCTACCGGGCCGAGACCGCGCGCCGGGACGTGCTGGTCGTGCTCGACGACGTCGACTCGGCGGAATCGATCGAGCAGCTGCGCCCGGCTTCGCCAGGCGGTGTCGTGATCGCGACGAGCAGGCAACGGCTGGAAGCCTTCGAATTCGCCGAGTTCACGACGGTGCCGCTGAAGGAGCTGTCCGAGCAGCACGGGATTGAATTGCTGAGCCAAGGGCTGGACCCGATCAACGACGCTGAGGACGAGCGGGCGCTGGCCAAGATCGCGAAATTGACGGGATGCCTGCCGTTGGCGCTGACGATCGCGGGCGCGCAGCTGCGGGCGCGGCGCCATGATCGGCCTTCCGCCCTGCTTGCCCGGCTCGAGTCGGCTCAGGACTTTCTCGCCGAGTTCAAGGTGGACCACGACCGGAAGCTCGAGTTCGTCTACGAGGCGTCGTACCAGACGCTGCAGCCGTGGGAACAGATGTTGTACCGCAGGCTGGGCTTGTTCCCCGGTCGGCAGTTTCCGGCCTGGGCGGCTTCGATGCTGCTCGGAGAGGGAGCGCCGGTCTCGGACACGGTGCTGGCGTTGTCGCGCGCCACTCTCGTCGGCCAATTGGCCGACGGCCGGTACGAGATGCACGCGATCATTCACCGGCACGCGCAGCGTCATGCGAACGAAGACGAGCATCCGGCGGACGTCCGGAAACTGTGCCGGGGGCTGGCCGAGGCATACCTGGACTTCGCTGCCGGGCGGGAGCTGGTGCTGTCCAGCCGGTTCCATTTCGGTTCCCGGTTCGACGGCAGCTTGGCTCCGGCGTATGCGGGGGAGGACAGCTACCGGCGGGCGGTCGCCGATCTCGAGACCGAGATGCCGAATCTGCGCCGCGTGGTTTCGATGGCCGCGGAGGAAGGCTTCGCCGACCTGACTTGGGAATTGGCCGAAGCGGTGGCGAACTTCCTGTTCCAGCGCGGCCGGTATGCGGACGCGGTCGCGGTGCATCTCCTCGGCCTGGCGGCCGCGCGGCAGGTGTGCCAGGAGACCGGGGACGTTCGTCCGCTGGTCGCGCTGCACACTGAGCTGGGCAAGGCCTATTACTCGATCCACGAGCACGCTTTGGCGGCTGAGCAGTTCACGTCCGCGGCGGAGCGGATCGACCAGCTCGGCGACGCGGCGGCAGCGGTGCCGGTCCTGGCGAAGACGTTGGTGTGGCAAGGGTTGGTGCACCGCAGGCTCGAACAGTACGAGACCGCGGTCGAGCACTTGGAGCGGTCTGCCCGGCTGGTCGCGGATCCGGCCTTCCCGGCCGGGCTGCGGCTGCGCGAAGAGCGGCTGCTCGACATGAACGGCGCGCCGATTCTCGCCGAGGCCGGTCGCGTCGCGGAGGCGATCGAGGCGGCCGAACGCGCGGCGGCGCATTTCGGGGCCGATGCCGATCGGGCCAATCACGCCAAGTCTCTGGCGAATCTGGGCGAAGTACTGTCCGAAGCGGACGATGAGCGAGCCGAGGAGGTGCTGCGTTCCGCGCTGATGTTGGAGAAGGAACTCGGCATCGTCGACTTCGAGGCGTACACGGGCGAACTGCTGGGAAGGCTGCTCAAGCGCACAGGACGCGCGGAGGAAGGCAATGTGGTGCTCGCTCGGGCCGCGGAACTGTACGAATTGCTGGCAGACCAGCGCGCGGAGGCGTTACGCGCTGATTTGCGGGACTGAGATGTAGCGGCCGTCCAACAACTTTCCGCCGCAGGAGACGGTCGCTTCGTGCGGAATAGCTTCTCGAAGCAGGTGGTCGAACAGGACCGCCGCGGCAATTTCCGGGTCTGCGAAGGTCGATTCGAGGAATTGGCCCGACTTGGTGAGAAGCAGGCTGCCGTTGGCGGCGGCAGCGGCAGCAACGGTCGCTTGCGGGTGGCGACGGAGGACGTCGGTCAGCGCGTGCTGGTCGCCGAGCGAGCTGAGCACGATCGCGGCGCGCCGTCTCAGGGCGTCGTCCGGATGGTGTTCGTGCGCGGTGAGGACGGCGTCGGCGAAGGCGGCTGAGTCGGAGCGGTCGAGACTGACGTCGGCGGGGTACCGGCGGAGTCCGAAACGGCTGGGTTCCCGCGGTTGGCACACGACGAAGCTCGCGTGCTCGGCGGGCGGCGGCGGACTGGCGACAGCCTCGACGGGGAGAGTCGGAACGACTGGTCCGTCGGCTGGTTCGGGCAGGTGGAGCAGGTCGTAGAAAAGACTGCGCAGCCGGGCGGCTGATTCTCCGGGGCAGGAGGTGACCAGGGCCGCGACCTCGTCGAGGCTTCCGGGCCGGTAGTTCTGGTGCGCGCGTTCGATCTGCACGTCAAGGGGTTCGTGCCGGTTCAGCCGCACGGCGGACCGGCCGAGGAGCTCGCCGACGGATCCCGGCGCCACGTCGTCGTCCGGGTAGGTCGCGAGGAGGACGGGAAGATCAAGGCATGACCCGTAGACGGTCGTGGCGCCGTGGTCGCCGACGATCACGTCCGAGGCCAGGAGGACCGCCTGCCAGCCTTCCGCAGGCGGCGGCAGCAGCAGTCCGGCGCGGAGGCAGTCGGCGAGCCAGGTGTGCAGCTGCCAGGGGCCGTGGCCGTGCCAGATGTTCGGATGCAGCAGCCCGGCGACGCGGTACCGGTCCCGGTCCAGGCTTCCGAGGATCTCCCGGAACACCGACGGCCAGCTGCCCAGCAGCGAGTTGCGCCACCACGTCGAGGTGACGGTGACCAGTTTCTGGTCCGGTGCGATGCCGAGCGCTTCGCGGTAGCGGTCGCGGAGATGCCTGCTGGCGAGCATCCGGTCGTAGGCAGGGTCCCCGGCCACGACGGCGGTGTCCGCGGCGGCCGGAGTGAGCCGGCTCAGCCGCTCCAGCTCCGCTTCGTGCGCGAGCACCTGGGCCGTCGCGATCGGCCGCCCGTCGTAGAGGAGCCATTCCGGCGACAGCCCGAAAACAGTCCGGTTTCCGGTTTCCGGTTTCCGGTTTCCGGTTTCCGGTTTCCGGTTTCCGGTTTCCGGTTTCCGGTTTCCGGTTTCCGGTTTCCGGTTTCCGGTTTCCGGTTTCCGGGAGAATTTTTAGTGTACCCCGCGCCGTGCGGCAGGACAATCAGCGGATCGGTTATTTCGGTGAGTCCGCCGTGATTGGCGGCCAGCACGAGGTCGAATTCCGTCTCGATCGCCTGTGTCCAGGGGATGACCGCGGCGCCGAGGCGGTCGAGGTGGGGGTGCAGTCCGTGCCGGAAGGGGTCCGAGCCGTTCCAGGTGAACACGGCTTGGATCCGGGTGTCGGAGCCGAAGACCGGCAGGACGTCGAGCAGTCGCAGCAGGGACGTGACGTGGTGGACCACGACGAGGACGCGCCGTTCGGCCTGGACAGTCGTCCAATGCGGTGCCTGGCGTCCGATCGGCACTTTGACCGGCGGCACGGTGGACACGGGGCTCCTCGGGGCGGGGGTGGCGGCGTTCAGCCACCGTAACCGATCGTCCGGGCTCGGGAGCGCGAGCCACGGCGCGTGCCGGGCGAGGAAGGCGCGCACGGCGGCCGGATGGTCGTAGTCACGCAACGCGACCTGGAAAGCGCGGTTGCGCATGGCAGCACGCTGGTCGGGGCAAAGAGACAGCGCGCGGCGCAGGGCGGCGGCCAAGCTTGGCGGTGACCCTGCGTCACTGACGAAGCCGGTGCTGCCGTTGATGATCTGCCCGGCGAGGCCGTGCTGTGTCGTGGTGATCACAGGCGCCGCGCCTGCCGCGAAGGCCTCCATGGGAATCCGCCCGAAGGGTTCCGCGCGGGAGGGGACCACGACGGACAGCAGGTTTCGGTGTCCCAGGAGCCGGGCCGTGTCCGGGGTGAACCGGGTCGGCAGGCTGATCCGAGCGCCGAGTCGCTCGGCCTTGCGCCGCAGCTTCTTCTGGTAGGGCGTGGGCTGGGGCTGTTCACTGGTGGCGGCCAGGACGAGGCGGGGAAGGGCGACGTTGTCGTGCCGCAGGATTTCCCAAGCGTCAAGGAGGTCTTCGAATCCTTTGTACGGTTCGGCCCGGCCCATCGCGAGCACGAACGGAGGGAGATCGGCGGCCGTCGCCACTTGGAGCCTGGCCCAATCGTCGGGCACGAGTCCGTCCTGCAGAGTTGCCAGCGACTCGGGCGGGACGCGGTACTCGTTTCGAAGATGCTCGGCCAAAAACGGGGAGATCGTGGCTATGTGTGCGCCACCGGCCGCCGCGGCGAGCAATCCGTCGCGCTCCCACTCGATACGTTCGATGTCGTGCGGCGCGTGGATTCTCGCGCTCGAACGGGGCACGAGCACCAGGTGCGGCAGGAGGTCGGGCGGCAGGGTTGTGCCGAGGCCGAGGAACGGTGCGTCGAACGCGAGGACGAGCAGGGGGCCTGTCGACCGGCGTAGCTCGCGCAGGCTGTCGGCTGTGCTGCAGACGAGAGCGCGGAAGTTCTCGAGAGTGCCCCAGCGATCCTGACCGCCGGTGCCGTTGTCGACGGGCAGGACCATGGCTCGGCGCAGCAGTTTCCGCGCGCGGCGATGCCAGTGCGGATGATGCTCCGGACTGCCAGGAACCAGCCGGAGGGGGAGCACGACGAGCCGCACCTCTGGCGGAAGCACGCGGGTGAGGGTGGCGAGGAAACCGTAGTTCGCATAGCCGGCACCAGTTCCGCAGCCGTAGTAGCCGTCGTGCACCGCGACGGCAACTGTCGGAATAGTCATTTCCTCAGGCAATCGGGCCAAGAATCGCTTCCTTGGCCTAAGGTAGCGCACGATCTCGTCGCGCAGATCGGCCTGCTGCGCCGCCGCGGGGCGGTAAGCCTCGCGGGTGCCTGGCGAGGCGCGGGTGAAGCCGCCCCGGCCGGTGCCCGCCGGTCCGGCCGGTGGGCACCGGCCGTGTCCGGCTGGGTGAGCACCGTACGCGAGGGGAACCCTGGGGGAATCAGAGTCAATGAGGGTTCCCCTCACGTACGTCGGCGGAGGCGGAGCCGAGCGTTGCGCGTTGCCGCGGCGAGGCCGCACACTGCGGCTACTGAGAAACCTCAATGTGGCGCGCGGGGGATGGCTGCCTCGCCGTTCTGGAAGCCGTGGGCGCTGGAGAGGAGTCGGATCGCTTGGCGGTGCTGCTCGGGAGGGGCTCCGAAGCGGTCGGGTGATGCTTGCGATTCGGCCCGCTCGGCGGACGCTGGTGATCGAGACGGCTCTGCGAAGCCTGCCGCCCCGGCGCAGTTCAGCTTAGGCAAAGCAGTTCGCTGCTGTTGTCAAACGTTTTCCGCTGAAGGCAATGGTCGAGCCGCAAGCGGTCCTGCGCGGAACACTGTGGCTCGCAAGAGTCGTCAACTGCGAAGAGGGGTGAACATGCGGAAGCTCGTTTCCGGCCGAGCCGTGCTGGGCGGTGCGGTCGGCGCGGTCTTGGCCGCGGGGTTGGTTTTCGTTGCTCCAGGCACCGCCGCCCCTGATCCTCCGAGCGCGTGCCACGGCACGTCGCTCGGTTTGCACGGAGGGGTATACGAGGTCTCGGTGACCGTCGACAAAACGACGCATAATTCGTGCAAGCCGGTGCGGGCCGCGATTCATTGCCGCGGCCCGTTGTTCACTTCTTACTGGGAACGAGGAAAGAAGGTCGGGAAAGGCAAGACCAGCTATGCCCAATGCGGGTACAGTGATGCATATATCAGCTACGGCTACGAGTCCTATTACAGCAGTAAATGGCACTATGCGAAGGTCGGTTGATCCGGTGCTCCCGCGCTGCGCGCCCGGCGTCGCAACGTTGCCTGGGGCCAAGGCGACGCCGGGCCACCGCTTCCGGCGAGGTCGTTGCGCCGTGCGGCTGGTCCGCTGGCCGTGGCCTGGCCTCCCGATTCTGTCGTCAGCATGGAGTTCCGCTGGTTTCGGCGGCCAGCAGCCTCCTCCCCAAGCCTGTCGTCAGGTGCAGCATCGTCGCGCCGCGACGGCTGCTGGTGATCAGGCCGGCTTGACGAAGGACCTTGGTGTGCTTGCTGACCGATCCCGGCGACGCGCCAACCTTGTCGGCGAGGGCGGTAGTGGATCGGGGTACCTGGACCATGCGCAGGATGTGCGCCCTGGTGCCGCCGAGCAAATCGGACAGTGCGTCGCGTCTGGGCCGCACGGTCGTGACCTCGAGCGGATACGTCAGCACGGGCGGAAGTTCGGGATCGACCAACGTGACCGGCCGGCCTACGCAGAAGTACGAGGGGACCAGCGTGATCCCCCTGCCGCGAAGGTGCAAGTCTTTGTCTGTGGGATAGTCCAGATGCAACACGGGCGAGGTCCAGCGCTGTGTTCCGGGGAGGAGGGCCAGCAGCTCCTCCACTCCGCCGGCGGCCAGTTGCTGGGCGCGGGCATTGCGGTCGTCTCCGATCATCTGGCTCATAGTCGCCCAGTGCGGAGCCAGCGCTGCTCGCTGGTACCAGGCGGCGGCCTCCTCCAGCATTTTCAGTCCGGCGATTTCTCCCGCCGCGATCGACCGGACTTCCGGCAAACGACCGGAAGCTCGGCAGCCCCGTGAGTTCGGCGTGCAGTCTCGGTTTCGGCGTGCCGAGCACGCTCTGCAGCGCCTCCGGGAAAGTGCCGCCGGTGTCGGGGGGAGTCAGGAAATCCGGGAAGTCGCCGCGGGCCGGGTTGATCGCGACCAGCAGCTTGAGGCGCTGTCGAAGGCCTCGCTGGCGGAGGCTGCGGAGGGTCTGGCCGAGCCAGTCTCGTTGGCAGTGGCGACAGCGCCCGGATTGCAGTTGGTGCAGGCTCAGCACCAACTCCCACATCGGGTGCGGCTCAGCCGCGACGCGAGTGCGTGCGAGGTCGTCTGAGGTGAAGTGCAGCCGCAGTGCCATCCTCCGCCCCCGCTCCCCGTGTCTCGCCGCCCATGGCCCGCCGTGCATGCCCGGTCCACGAACGACTCGCATCCTAACGGCCGCGGCTCTTTTCCGTGCGAATTCCGCGATGGTCGCGCTGTCGGCTCCGAACGGTGATCGTATTTTTGGCCGTCGGCGGAGCGTACGTCTGGCTTGGTCGGAGACGCAGCACCTGTTCTCGGCTTTCAGCCGTGCCGAATCAGAGAGGACTGTCCAATGCCGACCGACGAGGCAAAGCACCACGGCTTCCGGTGAGCAGGCCCGAAGGACTCACTCCGGGGTGTGGGACCCGACTGTACGCAACCCGGTCCGGAGCAGGCGGGCGACCTGCGTCGGCGTCCAGCCAGTTGTGTCCGCGATGTCGGCTAGGCTTCGGTGCTCCATCGCGGTCGCCCAGAGCGCGAAACGCTGGCGGGGCGGCAGAAGCGCGAGTTCGTCGAGCAGGACCGCCTCGCGGGCCGCGGAATCCAGTTTCGCCGTCTGGCGGGCGGAGGGAAACTCGGTGTGCAGCGACGCCAGGATGCGGTCTCGTGCCAGTCGCCCGTAATCCGGCCCCGCGACGTCCGAGGCCGCGAGTTCGGCGGTGACTCTCCGCCACACCCGTTTCCGCACGCGCGACGACGAGCCCAGGTTACGGGCGACCCGGTAACCCAGCGAGACCATTCGTTCCCCGAACGAGGGATCGCCGCTCAGCCAAGAGGGCAGCGCACGCAGGTGCGCGTCGTGCGGTGCGGCCGTCATCGAGGTTCCTCCACCCGTCTGCTCCGGCTCTGGCGTGAGGCTACCCGGGCATCGGCGATGCGAACCGCCGCTCGTGGGTCTCAGCTGAGATCGAGCCGGGCGACGCCCGCGGTGGTGGGCCGGGGGGACCCGCCGGCCGGTTCGACGGTGACGCCGATCCGGTCGGTGTCCGGCGGCAGCGCGCCGACGAGCGGGGCCGGTCCGGAACCGGGGCGGAGCAGCCCCGCCGAATGCGCGCCGCCGGGCCCGATCAGCCAAACCTGGTAGGCGTGCCGGGCATCGAGCGACGGCATGCCGTCGAGCGCGACGGACACTTTCCCCAGCGACCGGGAAACGGTGGCGGTGAGCGTGCCACCAGCACCGCGGCTGGTGAAGGTGTTCGCGTCCGGGGCCTGGCGTACGTCGGCCGATCCGGCGGCGACCGGTGCGGTGGGAGCCGGGTGCTCGCTCAGCGCGACACCGGCGACGATCCCGCCGACGGCAGCTGCCGCGGCGAAGAGAGCGACCGCGATCCGGGTGCGCCTCGAGCGCGGCCCCGGATCGAGCGGCCGTGTTTGCCGGGTGGCCGCGACCTCGGCCAGCACAGCAGTGCGCAGCCCCTGGTCCGGCTGAACGGTTGCCGCGACGCCCATCCGCGTCGCGACCTCCCGCAGCTCGCGCACTTCCTGGGCGCACGTCCCGCACACCAACAGGTGCTGCTCGAAATGAGCCCGTTCGGCGCCGGTCACCGCGTCGAGTGCGTATGCGCCGGTCAGCATGTGCGTGTCGGCGGTAGCCATGCCGTCCCTTCCTGCGCTGCTCGTCGAAAGTCCACTATGGACAGCATTGATCAGCTGCGCGTCAGGAGGCATTCGTCGCGGAGGCGTCCCCGGTTTGGTCCGGGTTCGCACCAAACCGGTGAGCCTTCGGTACCGAAGGACCGTTATGACCACTGCGGAAGTTCCCGAAGCCGGCGCGGCGAGACTGCGGCTGCCGTCCGCGGCGTTGTGCGGCGTGCTCGCCCTGCTCGCCGCGCTGGCCGCGGGACATCTGGTCGCTTCGTTCATCAGCATCAACGCGTCTCCGTACCTCGCGGTCGGCAACGGGGCGATCGACCTCACCCCGGTGCAGCTCAAGGACTTCGCGGTGCGGACGTTCGGCACGCACGACAAGCTGGTGCTGCTCAGCGGGATGGCGGTGGTGATGGTGGCGGTCGCCGCGGTCGCCGGAATGCTCTCGGCCCGCTCGCCCGTGATCGGGGCGGCGATCATCGCGTTGTTCGGCCTGGTGGGCGGGTTCGCCGTCTACGAACGGCCGGACCTTTCCGCGGTCGCTCTGCTGGCGCCGCTCGCCAGCCTGGTGCTCGGGGTGGCGATTTTCCTTCTGCTGCACCGAATCGCTCCGAGAAAAGACATCGTGGCGGGCAGCGGTTCTTCGGGCGCGTCCCGCCGTTCCTTCCTGCTCGGCGGTGCCGGGGTCGTCGTCGGAGCCGGCGCGTTCGGCGGGGCCGGGCAGTTGATCAGCGGAACCCGCGACGCGACCGCATCCCGCGAGGCGGTGGGGAAACTCGTGCCCGCCACTATCGCGCCCGCGATCCCGGCCGACGCGGACTTCGCGAAACTGGGCACGCCGCGATTTCTCACGCCGAATCCGGATTTCTACCGGGTGGACACCGCGTTGTCCGTGCCGCAGGTTCGCACGGAAGACTGGAGCCTGCGCATCCACGGCATGGTCGAGAAGGAACGGACCTACAGTTACAGCGACATCCGGAACCGGCCGCTCGTCGAGCGCACGATCACCATGACCTGCGTGTCCAATGAGGTCGGCGGCGACTACGTGTCCACGTCGAACTTCGTCGGCATCGACCTGGCCGACTTGCTCGGCGAAGCCGGGGTGCGTCCGGGCGCGGAGCAGCTGTTCTGCACCAGCGTGGACGGGTGGACCTCCGGTACGCCGGTCGAGGCCGCGCTCGACCGCAGCCGAGGGGCGATGCTGGCGATCGGGATGAACCGCGAACCGTTGCCGCTGGAACACGGTTTTCCCGCGCGGCTCGTGACACCCGGGCTCTACGGCTACGTGTCGGCCACGAAATGGGTCGTGGACATCGAAGTGACCACGTGGCGGGCGCGGCAGGCGTATTGGCTCAAACGCGGGTGGAGCGAGCAGGCTCCGATCAAAACCGAGTCGCGGATCGATACGCCCAAGGGCTTCGCCACGGTTCCGGCCGGTGCGGTGCGGCTGGCCGGGATCGCGTGGTCGCAGCACAACGGCATCGAAAAGGTGGAGATCCGGGTCGACAACGGGGACTGGCAGCCGGTCACGCTTTCGGCTGAGGTCAATCTGAACACCTGGCGGATGTGGTGGACCCAGATCGCCGTGAAACCCGGCACCCACCAGGTATTCGTCCGCGCCACTGACAAGACCGGCTATACCCAGACCGACCAGCGCGCCGGGACCGTGCCGAACGGAGCGACCGGCTGGCACTCCAGCACGTTCATCGCGAGCTGAGAATTTTCTTCCCGCCAGACCCATCCGGGCCGAGCGCGGCGCCGAATCCCCCGTACAACCGGCCGTTCGACCGGCCGGCGCGGATCAGTCCATTGTGAACGGAGAACACTCGTGAAAACCCTTCGCACCGCCGGAATCGGCCTCACCGCCGTCGCCGCGCTCGCGCTGACCGCGTGCAGCAGCAACGACCAGGCCTCCTCCGGCAGCGGCAGTTCCAGCAGTGCGCCGATGTCGAGTTCGATGTCCGCGCCGATGTCCAGCAGCGCTTCCTCGGGCGACGGGATGACCACCAACGCCGATGTGTTTGGTCCGGCGTGTTCCAAGCTGCCCCAGGGCAATGCTCCAGGCTCGCTGGACTCGATGGGTCCGCAGCCGGTGGCCAGCGCGGCCTCGACCAACCCGCTGCTGACGAAACTGGTCGCCGCCGTCAAGGCGACCAACCTGGTCGACACCTTGAACAGCCAGCAGGCGATCACCGTGTTCGCGCCTGCGGACTCGGCGTTTGCTGCTTTGGGCGACGCGAAGTTCAATGAGCTGGCCAAGAACCCGACCCAGCTCGCGCCGATTCTGCAGTACCACGTGCTGGGCAAGCGCTACGACGCGAAGGGACTCGCTTCCGCGGGCGATGTGACCTCGCTGAACACGGCGGGCGGGCCGCTCAAGATCGAGGGCTCCGGCGACAACATGACGGTCAACGGCGCGAAGATCCTGTGCGGCAACATCCCGACCAAGAACGCGACCGTGTTCGTGATCGACAAGGTCCTCACCCCCGGCACCAACAAATAGCACCCGGCTCCGGGCTTTCACCCCTGCGTTGCGGGAAGTCCGGAACAACGGCCGCCGCGGCTCCGCCGATCACCCGGAACCGCGGCGGCCGTGCCTCGCTGTACGAACGCGAAACCCGTTCTGCCACCAAAGACTGACGGCGAGGCGCGTGACATTCGCCGTCGGGGGACGCGACAGCGGCAGCGTCCCGCCGGCCGGTGCCACAGCTTGCTCACTCCAGGCTCGTGGTGCCGGCCGGCCCGTGCCGGTGCGCGAAATCAGAGCAGTGAAGCCGCCGTTGTTGTCAGGTCCCCTGGATCTGGCGCGCGGAACCAGCGCCGGAATGTCTTGGCGTGCTGGAGGTGCGAGTGACGGTGTGCATCGGCGCCGATGCAACTGCGGGCGCTCTCTGCCGCGCTCGGTCAGCCGGCAGTGGGCACGGTCGACGCGATCGCCCGCTATGCTGGGTTCGGTCGGACGCCGTCGTCAGTCCGCAAAGGACTGAAGTGTGTTCGTTCTTGAGCGGAGGGAATCCGGGGCCTTGTTCCGCGATGATTGCGGCAGGGTCCGGCGCTCGCGAGCACGATGCACACGGGCAAGATATTCAGCGGAGAGCCAAGTCTGAGCAGCGGTGCGGAAAACGTTCACGTTTCGCGGACGGTACGAAAAATGCGCCAGGCAGGCCGACAACGCGGATCCGAAATCGTCACTCACCCGATGATGTGATCGTCGCCACTCGTTCGGGGAGTGAGTTTCGCGTGACCGGCGGGTCGAACCGATGAACTGAAAGAACGGGAAACGACCGGAGGAGATTCGATGGCTTCGACGACTGACACGGCGGCCAAGTCCCAGGACGTGGAGCGGGTCAACACGGGTCCGCTGACCAGTTCGCAGGGGACGACCACGGTCGCGGACGTGGTGGTGCAGAAGATCGCCGGGCTGGCGACGCGCGAGATCCCCGGGGTCTACGACCTGGGCGGTGGTGCGGCGCGGGCGTTTTCGGCGCTGCGGGAGCGGATTCCGGGTGCGACGGCGTCGGCCGGGCAGGGTGTTTCGGTCGAGGTGGGGGAGAAACAGGCCGCGGTGGACCTGCAGATCGTGGTGGAGTACGGCGTTTCGATCGCGGACGTCGCGCGCTCGATCCGGCGGAACGTGATCGGCGCGGTGGAGGGGATGACCGGGCTGGAGGTGGTGGAGGTCAACATCAACGTGGGAGACCTGCACCTGCCGTCCGACGACGAGGAGGACGCGTCCGGCGACAGCGGCCGGGTGCAGTGAGCGCGGTCGCGTGGCCGGGTCGGACCGTCGCCGGGGTGCCCGACGTGGGCGGACGGCCAGCCGGGGGCGGTTGTGTCCGGCGGCGGTCGGATGCACCGAGCGGGCTTGTGGAGGCTGAACGGGTGCTCTCGGCGGTCCGGCTGCCGGTGACGGCAGGCATGTGCGGCGGGCGGTCCGGCCGGGCCGCGGCGCTCGGCGCGGACGGTTGGCCGCGATGAACCCGCTTGAGGAGGCCGCCTGGATCGTCGCTGCCGTGCGCGAGCTGCCGGAGGTGGCGGAGCTGCACAGCGGCCCGTTCGGCCGGGTCGCGACGCTTGGTGCGGGCGGCCGGGTGAGCGGAGTGCGGGTGACTGAGGCGGACGTGACCGTCGGCGTGACGGTCTGGGCTCCGTTCTCGGCGGGTGACGTGGCGGCCGCGGTGCGTGCTGCTGTCGCGTCGCCCGGGTGGCCGGTGCATGTGCTGATCGCCGACGTCGAAGTGCCGGCTGCGGCGGGAACCGAGTCGGAGAACAGGAAGGAGACGGTGTCGTGAACGCAACGGGATTGGGCCTGATCACCGGCCTCGCGCTGGGCATTGCCGCCGCGATCGGCGGCTTCGGTGCGTTCCTGCTCGTCCTCGTGCTGGGCGCGGTGGGTTTGCTCGTCGGTCGTCTGCTCGACGGCAAGCTCGACCTCTCGCAGCTCACTGGCCGCGATCGGGGGTGAGCTGTGGCTGTCGCAGCGGAGGAGCGGGGCAGCCTCGCGATCAGCGAGCACGCCGTCGAACGGCTGGCCGCCCATGCGGCGGGCGAGATCGACCGGGTCGGCGGGGCCGCCGGGCGGACGCTCGGGATCAGCCTCGGCGGGGAAGCGCTGGACCGGTCGGCGAAAACGTCCGTCCGGATCGCGGGCGGCGAGGTGGAACTGGACGTGCGGATCTCGCTGGAGTACCCGGCTCCGGTCGGCGGGACGACCGAACGGGTCCGCGGCCATCTGCGGGGGCGGGTCGAGGAGCTGACCGGGATGCCGGTCCGGCGCGTCGGCATCACGGTGACGGCTTTGCACGCCGAGGCCGCTGAGCAGAGGAGGGTCGAGTGAAACGCCGAACCCGCCGGTCTCTTCCGGCGAGCTTGACCGCCGGTGCGCTGCTGGCCGTGTGCGTACTGGTTGCTGTCGCGGTGATTCAGCGGCTGACCGGGAACCGGCCGTGGCTGGACTATCGCGCGGTCGCCGCTGCCGTCCACAACGCGCACTGGACTGATCTCGTCCCAGCGCTGATTTCGGGTGCGGTAGCGCTCGTCGGGCTGGTGCTGCTGTGGGCCGCGCTCCTGCCGGGCAAACGCCGGATCCTCCCGTTGACGGGCGACCCGGATTCCGGTGCCGACACCGTGGGCTACCGGTCCGCGTTGCGTGCGGCCGCGGCGGAGGTGGACGGGGTCGAGCGAGCCCGGCTCTCGACCGGCTCGCGCAAGGTCAAGGTGCGGGTGAAAACGGCACGCACTCGGACGGACGGGCTGACGGACGCGGTCCGTACTGCCGTCGAGTCGCGGCTCGACCACATCGCACCGGCTCGACGGCCCGCGGTGTCGGTGCGGGTTCGTGCTACGAGGGAGGGGTCATGAATCGGCCGGCCGCGCTCAACCGCTTTCTGCTCGCGGTGATCGGTCTCGTGCTGCTCGCTGCGGGCGGCTTCGGTCTGGCCACCCATTTCCGTGTGCTCAGGCTCATTGATCCCGAAGCGCCGCTCGTGCCGGGCACAGGAGAGCCGCCCACCTGGGTGCTTTACGCGATCGCCGCGGCGGCGGTCGTGGTGGGGCTCCTCGCTTTGCGCTGGCTGCTCGCCCAGCTCGCGCACCGGCCGCGCACGGGAGTGTGGCGGTTCGAGACTGATCCCGCCTACGGACGCACCGAGCTGCGCGCGGACGACGCGGTCGTCCCCTTCGCCGAGGAACTGCGCGGGTATCCCGGAGTGCGCAAGGCGAGCGCGTCCCTTGCCGGGACCCGGGAGACGCCAGCTCTGGCAGTGATCGTCACGTGCGAGCAGGACGTCGACCTCGGCGAAATCCGCAGGCGTGTCGCCGAGGAGAGCCTGCCGCGGCTCGAGGAAGCGTTGGAGCTGAAGGACATTCCGGTCGCGATCGAGTTCCGGTTCACCAGCCGTGCGACGTCGCGTGTCGGGTAGAGCTCTTCCCGGAATACGCCGGAGCCTCACGGCTTGCCCAACGCTTTCCGACCTTCGCGAGCCGACGATGCGGGCAGTTGCGCCCATCCGGTGCCGGACCGCTGGCGGCGGCCCGGCACCGCGGCGGCCGGGTCAGTGTGCGGCGCTGGTGTTCACGGCACCGTTGACGCCCTTGGGGAAGAAGCCGCCCGAGGTAGCGGCTTTGCTGGTCAGGTAGACGATGTTGAGGACTTGCCCGGGGCTGCGGCTGTAGGCGATGCCGTTGGCGTCGGCGGGCACGATGTTGGCGTTGCCGCGGTCGTCGATGACTCCTTGGTCGTCGTCGGTCGGACCGTCGAGGCTGTCGCGGGCGTCGGAGAGTTTGACGGTGGCTTCGCGCGAGTTGGTGCCGAACAGGCCGCCGCCGCGTTCGTAGAGCGCGGTGCGGATGTTCCCGGCGTGGTAGGCCTCGACGGCGAGGATGCCGGCGGCGGCTTCCAGATAGGTCTTGTTGCTGATCAGCGGTGCGGCGCCTTTGTAGGCCGTCACCCCGACGTCTTCGAAAAGGAACGCGGCCAGCAGGAAATTCTCTTCGCAGGCGAATGCGTCGAAGGTGTGCCCCTTTTTCACGAGGCCCGCAGCTTGCGCGGCGGCGGTGAAACTGGATTGCAGATCGATCTGCGGCCGGCTCACGGCCGCGGAGCCCAGTGCGCCGCGCAGGAAAGCGACGTGCGCTTTTTCGTCCCCGGCGATTTCATGGGCGTACTGGCGGGCGGCTTTCGTCTCGAACCGCACTGCCCGGCCGCCGGTGACTCCGCCCTGGGCGCCGGTGCCGGTGGTCATCGAGTCCGGCAGCCCGCGTCCGGTGACCGCGTGCAGGTAGAACTCGGCTTCCAGGTACTCGAGGTTGAGCGCGAAGTTGAGCACCGCGCCATCGCTGATTTGAGCGCTTTCGGCCGCCTCGTGCGCCGGGCGGGTCGAGGCCGCCGCGGTGCCCGCGGTCAGGCCGCCCAGCGCACCGGCTCCCACCACTCCGAGCCCGGTCATCCCGGCGGCCCGCAGGAAACGGCGGCGGTCCTGGTCGTTCTCCGCGCTCCGGTTGATCATTGAAGCTGCATAAAGCTTGCCAAACACGGACGAACTCCTCCCCGCCCGCGCGGGAGCGCGGGCGTCACTCGCGGCCGGACGCCCGGCCGCGAGAACGGATCCTTCGTGGACGATTCGGGTTCGGAGCCGGTGGCGGCCCGGTTTGGCCGGGTGCACCGATCAGGTGACCGGAATCCGGAGCCGCGTGCGTGTCGTCGGGGCCTTCGCCGGAGCCGCGATCCGGCGGCTCTCGACCGGGTGACCGCAGGGCTCGCACCAATACGCGCGGCCCTCGTCGGCGAATCACCGGTGACCAGCCGCCGGGGAAGGACTTCGCATGCCCGCCACCCGCTCAGCGGCGTCAGCGCGGGAAACCTTCGCGCTGACGCCGGAAGTCCTGATCGTCCTTGCCGCACAGGGGGACCAGCGTGCGTACGCGCGGTTGTACGAGTACCTCTCCGGGCCGGTGCACGGCAAGGTCAATGCGGTCCTGTGCTCGCCGGCCCAGTCGGAAGAGGTCACGCAGGAGGTGCTGCTGGAGATCTGGCGTCAGGCTGCCCGGTTCGACCCGTCCCGTACCGCGAGGGTGCTGACCTGGGCGCTGACCATCGCGCACCGGCGCGCGGTCGACCGCGTCCGCTCCGAACAGGCGTTCCGGAACCGGCAGGAAAAAGCGGCGCGGCTGGAGTTCCGCCGGCCGTATGACGACACCGGAGAGGCCGCACTGTCCATAGTGGAGCGTGATCGGGTGCGCGGCGCGCTCCGCGGGCTCACCGCGCTTCAGCGCGAGTCGATCCAGCTGACTTATTTCTGCGGCCTCACCTGCCGCGAGGCCGCTGACCTGCTCGGTGTCGCGGTCGGCACCGTCAAAACCCGTGTCCGCAGCGGAATGCTCCGGCTGCGGGACGCGTTGGGAGCACCCGGATGATGCCGCCGACCTCCACCCCCTTGCTGGCGCCTGCGCGGTCGCCGGCCTCGAGCGCGGCGAGTCCGACCGGCACCTCGACGAGTGCCCCGTCTGCGCGGCCGAGCTCGGGAATTCCGGGAGACGTGGCCTCGTCCGCCGTCCGCCGTGTCGAACAGCTCGTCACGCGGATCGCGCGGCCGCGTCCTCGACGCCGTCGCCACGGAGCTGAGGCCGGCGAGGTACCGGCCGCGCGACCGGCTTGGCCCAAGCACGTCGGGATCGCTAGCGTCGTGGTGTTTGCCCAGTGCGTCGGAGCTGGCGGCGAGATCACGGCGCGGGCGGTCCCGCGCCGCGGTGGAGAGCGGCGTGAGCATCTGCCTTTGGCCGGCTTGACGGCGGTGCTCGCCCGAAGCTGTTCCCGGCCTGCCGGGTGAGCTGGCCGGGCGAGGCTATGCCGTGCGGCGTGCTCGCTGGCCAGGCGACCAGTCCGCGGCTCGGTAGTCCGCGCAACGCCAGGTTCATCGAATGGCGCGCGACAAATGCGGCGAGTGCCAGCTCAGCGTCGGGCAGTCCCGGCTGTTGTGCGAGTACTTCGAGACACGCATGCTGCGGCACGGTCAGACTCATTCAGGACATTGCGCACGGACTTGTCCAGCGGACCGGCGTCCGATCTCCGCAGAGACGCTCCGGAAACAGCTTCAGGCCGGCGGGCGTTGCAGTTACGTCGATACGGTACTCGGACATGGTCCGAGGCTGGCCGTTCCAGCAAGCGGCCACATCCGGACGGCAAGTGTCTGCTCGCTGACATTCGCGCTGCGAACGCCGCGGCCGGCTGGTGGGATCAAGTCGGAAACCTGACCGCGGATCTTCGGGCGGGAGTGGCCGGTGACAACGCAGAAGCGGGATCGGGACGAGGTGTTCGTCGAGTACACCAAGAGCATCTGCCCGGTGTGCAAGACGGTGCTGGACGCGCAGGTCAACATTCGCGAGGACAAGGTCTATCTGCGCAAACGATGCAAGGAGCACGGCGAATTCGAGGCGCTGGTCTACGGCGACGCGCAGGCGTACCTTGCCTCGGCCCGGTTCAACAAACCGGGCACCGTCCCGCTGACGTTCCAGACCGAAGTCAAGGACGGGTGCCCCTCGGACTGCGGGCTGTGCCCGGAGCACAAACAGCACGCCTGCCTGGGCATCATCGAGGTCAACACCAATTGCAACCTGGACTGCCCGATCTGCTTCGCCGACTCCGGTCACCAGCCTGACGGCTACTCGATCACACTGGAGCAGTGCGAGCGGATGCTCGACGTATTCGTCGAGTCCGAGGGCGAGGCGGAGGTGGTGATGTTCTCCGGCGGCGAACCCACAATCCACAAGCACATCCTCGACTTCATCGACCTGGCCCGGGCGAAGCCGATCCGCAATGTCAACCTCAACACCAACGGCATCCGGCTCGCGACCGACAAACGCTTCGCCGCCGCACTGGGGGAACGCAACGGCCGGGGCGGCAAGTCGATCAATATCTACCTGCAGTTCGACGGCTTCGACGAACGCACCCACCTGGAGATCCGCGGCAAAGACTTGCGGGAGCGCAAGCGGCAGGCGCTGGACAACTGCGCCGAAGCCGGACTCACCGTCACCCTGGTCGCCGCGGTCGAGCGCGGGCTCAATGAGCACGAACTCGGCGACATCATCGAGTTCGGGCTGGCGCATCCGGCGGTGCGGTCGGTGTCGTTCCAGCCGGTCACGCACTCCGGACGGCACGTGGAGTTCGATCCGCTGACCCGGCTGACCAATTCCGATGTCATCGAGCTGATCGCCGCGCAGCGCCCCGGGTGGTTCGGCAAGGACGACTTCTTCCCGGTGCCCTGCTGCTTTCCCACCTGCCGGTCGATCACTTACCTGCTCACCGAAGGCACCCCGGGACAGCCGGGCTTCGGGGTGGTGCCGATCCCGCGGCTGCTGCGGGTGGAGGACTACCTGGACTACGTGTCCAACCGGGTCGTCCCCGACTACGCGATCCGCGAAGCTCTCGAAAAGCTGTGGAGCGCGTCGGCGTTCATGGGCACCGACACCACCGAAGAGCGGCTCCGGCAGACCGCCGAAGCACTGGACTGCGCGGACGCGTGTGGCGTGAACCTGCCCGGGGCACTCGCGAACCTCACCGACCGGGCGTTCATGATCGTGGTGCAGGACTTCCAGGACCCCTACACCCTGAATGTCAAGCAGCTGATGAAGTGCTGCGTCGAGGAGATCACGCCGGACGGGCGGCTGATTCCGTTCTGTGCCTACAACTCCGTCGGCTATCGCGAGCAGGTGCGCGAGCAGATGTCCGGGGTGAAGGTCGCCGACGTCGTGCCGAACTCGGTCGAACTGCAACCGCTGCTCGCCGACTCGCCGTATGGCTCCAAGGTCGCGGGCGCCCTGGATGCGGCGGGCAGGCACCACGGCGCGGACAACGGGGGTCGGACGGCGATCGCGCGGGACACCACCAACGTCGGCAGGCGGGCGGTGCGGGAGTGAACACCCCGGCCGAGATCAAGTCCTGCTGCGCCGCCTCCTACGGCAACGACGCGGTGGCCCTGGTGCTGGGCGAGTCCTATCACCCCGGCGGGCTGGCGCTGACCCGGCGGCTGGCCGAACGGCTGCGGTTGCGCAGCGGTCAGCGGGTCGCCGACATCGCCTCCGGGCCGGGTGCGACCGCGCGCCTGCTCGCCGCCGACTACGACGTCACCGTCGACGGTGTCGACCTTGGACAGTCCACAGTGGAGCGCGCTGGTGCGGCGACGGCCGACGCCGGGCTGGCTGCGAAGGTGCGGTTCCACCTCGGTGATGCCGAACGAATACCGCTGCTGGACAATGCTTTCGACGCCGTCGTCTGTGAGTGCGCGTTCTGCACGTTCCCGGGCAAAGCGGCCGCCGCGGCCGAGTTCGCGCGGCTCCTCCGATCCGGAGGCCGGGTGGGCATCACTGACGTGACGGTCGCCGAGGGCGGGCTGCCTGGTGAACTGAGGACGGTGGCCGCGTGGGTCGCCTGCATCGCCGACGCCCGTCCGCTGGGCGAGTACGCGGCGATTCTGGAACAGGCCGGGCTGTCCGTGGTGCACACCGAGGTCCACGACGAGGCGATCGCGCGGATGATCGACGAGATCGACGCCCGGCTGCGGGTGCTGCGGATGACCGCGTCCGCCCGGCTGGCCGAGGCCGGGGTGGAGGTCGACGCGGTGCTGCGCTACGCGGCGCTGGCCAAGCGAGCCGTCGCTGACGGGCTCATCGGGTACGCCCTGCTCGTCGCCGAGAAACCCGCGGACATATCGGAACCCGAAGGAGTGTCCGGCCGCTGACAGTCCCGCTCGGCACATTGTCCTCGCATGAAGGGGAGCGAACACCGTTGGCTCGGCCAGGCGGAATCATGCGGCGCGGCGAACTGCACGCGCGGGCCGGCATCTGGTGTCACCTCGAACTCCGTATCGCGGTGCTGGTGATGGACTGCGCGGCAGCGGTCGCGGCGCGCCGAGGATGTGGACACTGTGTCAGATAGGTGGGCGCCGGGTTGGCCACGGCAAGCGCGAACCAGCCCATGCCGGCCAGCAGCGTGACGCCCAGCCCGGCACGCCAGCGGCGCGTGCCGCGAGGTCCTCGAGGCCGATGCGGGGGAGGTCGCCGAGCAGGCGCGAGCAGTACGGCCAGCCGGGCCGCAAGTACCCCGTGGCACCGGTGTCGTTCCCGCTCACGACGCGGGCGGGCGGCCGAAAAGGCGGGTCCAGAAGCCGCCGCCTGGGCGTGGTACGGGTTCGCCCTCGACGGTCACCTCGGGGCAGAACGCCACGTGGTTCTTGATCCGCCGGGCCAGCGGGCTCGGCCGCGGGTAGTACCAGGCGATGTCCGGCGCCCCACCCCGCTCCGAGGTCAGGTTGTAGTAGCTGGCCAGCCCCTTCCACGGGCAGAGCGTCTTCGTCCGGCTCGCGGCGAAGCAGCCGGTGTTCACCGAGTCCGGCGGGAAGTAGTGGTTTCCTTCGACGCGGACCGTGCGGGGCGCCTCGGCCAGCACGATCCCGTTCCATACAGCACGCATCATGGGTTGCATAGGATCACTTCGGCCTCGATACGTGCTGCTGGAGTGTCAGCTCGCTGACAGCGCGGAAAGTGTGTCACCTCGCTGACACTTGACGGAGGCGGCGCGAGCACGCCGGGCGGCACGGTGCCAGGCTGGGCACATGGCGTTGTCGAAGCTGCCGGCCGCGGCGATGGAGCAGACGATGCGGCTGCTGGGCACCGGCCCGGCGGCCGACATGGCGATCCGGCAGGCCGCCTGGGTCGCCCGCTGCGTTGGACGCGGCGAGGCGGCGCCGCTGGGTTCCGCCGACGTGGACGCGCTGGCCGCGTCTCTTCGTACCCGGACCTACCAGCGTGGCGCGGTGCTCTTTCGCGGCGGTGCCGCGGCGGACGGCGTATGGATCGTGCGACGCGGCCGGGTCGAGTTGTCGGTGGGCGCCGGGCGGCGCCGCGCCGTGGTCTACCTTCTGCAGCCTGGTGACGTCGACGGCGACATTCAGCACTTGCTCGACATGCCGCTGACCTACACCGCCCGCGCGCTGGACGAGGTGACCGCGCTGGCATTGGACGCGGCCGCGTTCGAGAAGCTGCTGGCCGAGCACCCGCTGATCGCCCGCCGCTGGCTGTCCAGCGTCGCCCAGCGTCTGGCGACCAGCCAGAGCCGCATCATCGGGCTGCTCGGCCGGTCGCTGACCGCGCAGGCCGCCCGGCTGCTGGTCGACGAAGCGGTCGGCGAAGACGTCCCGTTGCCGCAGCGCACGCTCGCCGCGCTGCTCGGCGTGCAGCGCCCGTCCCTGAACAAGATCCTCAAGGAATTCGAGCGCCAGGGCCTGATCGAGGTGCGCTACGCCGCGATTCACCTTCGCGATCCGGCCAAGCTGCTCACCATCACCGGGCAGGAGGCGTGATGTGGATTCGGGCGGCGGTGAACTGCGCGGTGCCGTTTACCGTCGCCGGCGCGGGCTGCTTCGCCGGATGCCGAACCTCGGCCGAGACCGCGCTGTGGCCTCGTTACCTGTCCCGCTATCACGACGATCGGCCGGGTATTACCGAGCTCCTCCTGGACCCGGCGACAGATCGGCGGTGTAACCGGCCGTACTCGTGGCTGGTGGCACCGCTGCGCGGCAAGGCGAAGACGTTTCTCGACCTCGCGTGCGGCTCGGCGCCCACCCGTGACGTGCTGCGGGACGAGAGGTGGCTCGGCGTCGACCTGTCCGCGGGGGAACTGGCCCTTGCCGCGGCCGCCGGCCGCGGGCCGGTGGTCCGCGGCCGCGCCGATCAGCTGCCGATCGGCGACAACACGGTCGACGCGGTGTGCGCGGCCATGTGCTTCCCGGTACTGACTCCGCTCGACGCGGTGCTGGCCGAGGTGACGCGGGTGCTGCGGCCGGGAGGGACGCTGGTCTCGTTGGTCCCGTCCCGGATGCGGTTCGGTCGAGGGCTGCGGGGGTGGTGGCGAGTGACGCGGGCCTTGGGCATCCGGTCGCAGCCGTGGCCCAACCCCGACGCCCGCGACGGGCTGCCGAAGATCCTTCGCGCGCACGGGTTCGTCGTCGAGGCCAGCGAGCGCCGCGTGTTCCGGCGCGAGATCGCCGATCCGCGTGCGGCAGCCCTGCTCGTCGGCGGGCTCTACCTGCCCGGCATCGCACCCGAGAGCGTCGAGGCGGCGCGTCTCGCGCTGGCGACCTGGGCGCGGCCAGGACGTCGGCTGCCGTTTCCCCTGCGTCGCGTCGTCGCCCGTCTTCCGGTCGCGGGATAAGAGGAGAACCGCATGTCGTACCTGCCGTCGCTGCCGTCCGAAGCCCCGTGACGGCCGGCCATGACAGCAGGGCGGCAACGAACGCGCTCCTGGACGGGCTGCGGCAGCGGCGATGGCGGCCCATGGCCTGGGCCTGCTTCCTCACGCAAGCCATGCGGCGCTCGATCGGGCAAGCCCAGCGCAGACCACGTGCCCTGGGGGAAATCACCGCGCTGCATCTCGTCTTCGCTGTCGTCAGCCACCGAAAGCGTCCTTTGTGGACTATCGCGAGCTGGGCGCTGGCCGCGACTCATCTGGGCATGCTCGAACGCCGCCGGTCCATCGGCGTCGCGGGCGTCATCACCCTGACCCGCGCCAACCTGCCCGCGCTCACCACCGGATGGGCCGCCCCCGTCGCCGCACTCGCCAGCGATCTTGCCGACGGACGCATCGCCCGCCGGCTCGGTGCCCAGACCTTGTTCGGCGCGGCCGCCGACTCACTCGCCGACGCGGCCTTCTGGACCTGGTTCGCACTCCGGCACGAACCCAGTCGCGCCATGCGCACCACCGCGCTGGCGGCCTGGATGGCTCCGGTCATCACTGTCACCGCGATCAGCGTCCGCCGCGGCCGGATGATCGACGCACCCCGTCCGGTCGTCGCCCGGCCCGCGGCGACGATGCAAGCGGTGCTCACCGTCCGCGCAGTACTGCGCCGGCGTGCCGGCTACCGCGCCGGCAGGTAAACCCCGGCGGCGACCACCGCGGAAATCATCGCGGTCATGGTCCAGGCGGCCGCGAAATCACGCCGGGTCCGGGTGTTGGCCGGCTCATCTGAGCGCCCGACGCGCCGGCGCACACGTGCGTGGTGGACATCGGCAGTCCCGCGGAGCCGCCGAGCGCGACCAATACGGCCGCGGCGACATTCGCGCGAAGCCCCTCGCCATGGCGCTACGTCACGACGCCTTCGCCGAGGTGCCGGGCCACGGGATCCCGACCAGCAGCGCGCGTCGGCGGCCAGCGAAACCACCCGTACGCCCAGCAGCCGGCCGAACCGTGGCGTTCGCCACGGGATCCGCCGGTCTCGGGTCCCGGCGAGGCGTGTCACCGGGCCCGGCGCAGACGCAGCAGGGCACCGGTCAGGCGGCGCATGGCCGGTGCGTGCAGCGCCTCGCCCGCCTCGGCCACGGCCGCGTTCCAGACAGCATCAGACCAGGCCGGATAGGGGTGAATCACCGGCGCGAGGTCCCGCAACCGGCCACGGCGGGCGACGAGGCCGGCGAGTTCGGCGAGCATCTCTCCGGCGCGCGGCGCCACGATCGTCGCGCCGAGCACGCGGCCCTTGGCGTCGAGCACAACGTGGGTGAAGCCGTCAGTGTCGTCCTCGACGACCGCGCGGTCGACGTGCTCGTGCCGCAGCAACCGGACCCGAACCGCGCCACCGTGGCGGTGACGGGCCTGGGCTTCGGTGAGACCGACGTGGGCGATCTCCGGGTCGGTGAACGTCACCCACGGGATCCGGTCGTGGTCGATCCGGCGCGCCGGCACGAGCAGCGCGTTGGTGGCGGCGATGCTGCCGTGCATGCCTGCGACGTGGGTGAACGCCGGCGCGCCGGTGACATCGCCGGCCGCGTAGATACGACGGTTGCTCGTGCGCAGCTTGGCGTCCACCGCCACGTAGCCACGCTCGTCCAGCCGCACCCCGGCCCGCTCCAAACCGAGGCCGGCGGTACGGGGACGGCGACCGGTGGCCACGAGCACCCGGTCCGCGTCCAAAACGTCCAAGTCGTGGCCGCTGAGCTCCAGCCGTATCCCGTCGGCATGTCTGACGGCCTTGGTCACGGTGGTCGAGGTCAGCACGCGGACCCCGTCCGCGGACAGCGTCGCCGACAGCGCGATCGAGGCCTGGGGTTCTTCACGTGGCACGAGGCGGCCGTCGGCCTCGATGAGGGTCACGTCGGCGCCGAGCCGGGCGAAGGCCTGTCCGAGCTCACACCCGATCGGGCCGCCGCCCAGGACGACCAGCCGCTCCGGCAGTTCGGCCAGGTCCCAGACGGAGTCACTGGTCAGCGGCTCGACCTCGGCCAAGCCAGGCACCGGCGGGAGCGCCGGGGCGGAACCAGCGGCGATCAGCGCGTACCGGAACCGCAGCGACCGGCCGTCGACGCGGAGCTCCTCCGGCCCGGAGAACTGCGCGGTGCCGGCGATGACCTCGGCACCGGCCACGGCCAGCGCCCTGGGCGAGTCGACCGGCTCGATCCGCTCGATCGCCCGGCGGACATGAGTCATGACGGCGGCGAAGTCGACCCGCGGCTCAACCGGCGTGATACCGAACCGGCCCGCCGCGCGCATGGCCTGCGCGGCGCGGGCCGCGGCGATCAAAGACTTGCTCGGCACGCACCCGGTCCACAGGCAGTCACCGCCGGTGCGGTCACGCTCCACCAGGACGACCCGCGCGCCGAGCCCGCCCGCGGTCTTGGCGGCGATGATGCCCGCGGTTCCGCCGCCGACAATGGCCAGGTCATAGCCTCGCGTCACGCTGGTCCTCCCGGTTCGTGCTACGTGCTCATCGTCCAGCACACCGAAACGGCTGGCAGGGTGAGCGGGAGCTGTCAGCGACCCGACGCTCTCGTCCGCATCACCGGCACCTCGGCAATAAACTTGGAACACGCGGTTCATGGTGGAGGCGCAATGCCGACGTCAAGCGTTTCGATCCCTCGGCGGTCATCGGTGCCGTGACCCGGCTGTGGTGGCAGCCCGGCTGGGCCGACCTCGTGGACCACCGGTATCAGCCGATTCAGCCTGTATGCCACGTTCGGCCGGCTTGTCCGGACCGGTGCCTGGCCGCGCTGCGTCGCTGCCCGGCCGAGCACTCGGAATCCCGGCTCACGGCGCGGGAGACCGGCGGGCGGCTCTGCGCCGAGCAGCCCGAGCCGTCCTTTCGCCGGCACCTCCGTGTGTCTTGCCGGGCGATGATCAGGCGAAGGCGCCCAGCCAGGTGGTCACTGCGTACAACGCGGCGTAGACGCCCACCGCGATCCCGAGAACGGCGAGCAGCCGCCAGCGCCAGCGCCGTAATCCGGCGACACTGCACTGGTCGCGGCGCCGCAGGGACAGCCAGATCAGTCCGGTGAGGACGAGCAGCCCGCCGAGCCGGAACCACCACGCGTAGCCGCCGTAGAGGTTCGTCGCCCACGCCAACGCGGTTCCGGCGCCAACGACGCCGAGCAGCGCCAGCACGGTCGGGCCGACGCAGCAGAGGATGCCCGCCAGCCCGCCGGCCAGGCCGATCCGCCACACCGGCAACCGGTCGGTCCTGGCCTTGCCGGTCGGCTCCCGGTTGGACGTGCTCACGGCACCATCTCAGTCCACCGTTCCGCGGTCGGCCACGGAAATGTCAGCGAAAAGACACACGCCGGCGTTGACCAGGCGTCGACGACGACCAGCTGTCGCGGACAGAATCGCGCCCGGCAGCAACACACCGCCGGTCAACGATGCCATTGGCGGTTGAACGGGGCAAGGTCCTCCGGGAACGGAGGGATCATCAGTTGACGGCCGGTTCGGCGGTGCGAGGTGACGGGAGCTCATCTGGCCGCACCGGCCGTTCGGGCGGCGGTGCCGGGGCACGAGCACGTCCTGCTGGCGGGCGCGGCCGTGCCGCGCACCAGCGACGAAGAGTCCCGCGAGGGCGCCCGCCGGCATGACGTCCGGTCGGCGGTCACGAAACAGATCCGGCACCGGTATCGGCGCGTGTGGAACGCGGCGCGACCGCCGTGCCGCCGTCGATATCGCATCGGGCGAGGTCGAGCATGACCACGCCGGAGCACAGCTCGCACGCCTCGCTCAGCTCGCCCGGCAGCGCCTCCGGCACGGTCGTGCTCGCCGATCCAGAGGCGATCACGGCAATCGCGCCATCAGCCACCGGCGTGCCTGTCAGCAGCCTCCGTTCGCCCGAGGCGGGCGTGCGGTCGTCATGGGCCGCCCCTCCGCTCGTGTCTACGACTGTTGGGCGTACGTGTGCTCCCTGGATGGCGTGGCCTGCACCATTTGTCCGCTCGCCGAAGCCGGGAAGGTCATGGCGAGGGAACGACGACGGATTGTCGGCTGAGACCTTCGGGCTTCCCTTCGTGGCCGTCTGTCCATGGTGGGGTTCCGGCGGCGGGAAGGGCTGCTCGGCCCGGATGGCTGCCGGCGCGGAACACCGAAGCGCGGCCGTGCAGGGTCCGGCGGAGAACACGCACCCGTGCCGATGCCGGGCGAGCCGGAGCCGGACACCGCGATGGCGTAGCCGCGACCCGGCAATCGGCTGACATCACGGGGCCGCCCGCGCCAGATTTGCCGTCTTTGCTCTTATTATGCTGGTTTAACATGTCCGATTGCGGGTATGAACTACGCCGTTTGGGCGTCGGACCAAGCTGTTGTGGTCGCAGGCTCGAATACGCACTGTCCACGAAGGTCGCTCCTGCCGCCCGCAGGTCACCGCGGGGCGGTCGGGATACGCCCGACGTCGCGCAATGCCGCGTGCGCGGGCGGGATGGGAGATTCGTTCCGTGTTCGGTAAACGCTATGCCTCGGCAATGATCAACCGCAGCGCCGAGAACGACCAGGACCGCCGCCGATTCCTCAGGACCGCGGGTATGACCGGCCTTGGCGTCGTCGGTGCCGGCGCCCTCGGCGGTCTCGCCGGGACCGCGTCCGCAGCCACTGCCCGGCCCGCCGCCGCGGCCGCTTCCGGCGGCGTCAGCGACGGGGCGGTCCTCAACTTCGCGCTCAACCTCGAATACCTGGAAGCCGAGTTCTACCTGCACGCTGTCACCGGCAAGGGCCTCGCCGACTCGATGACCACCGGGACCGGCACCCGCGGCGGCGTCACCGGCGGCCGCGCCGTCCGCTTCGAGACCCGTGCCGCCCGCCAGTACGCTCAGGAGATCGCTGCCGACGAGAAGGACCACGTCCAGTTCCTGCGCTCCGCGCTCGGCGCGGCGGCGGTCAGCCGTCCGGCGATCGACCTGCAGTCCAGCTTCACCGCCGCCGCACAGGCCGCCGGCCTGGTCAAACCGGGCCGCAGCTTCGACGCGTTCGCGTGCGAGGAGAACTTCCTGCTCGCCGCGTTTCTCTTCGAAGACGTCGGCGTCACCGCCTACAAGGGCGCCGCGCCGTTGATCAGCAACAAGACGTACCTGGAGGCCGCTGCGGGCATCCTCGCCGTCGAGGCCTACCACGCCGCCAACATCCGCACCGTGCTCTACGAACGCGGCGAAGGCAAGGCCACGGTCAAGCTGTCCGACGCTCGCGACAGCCTCGACGGCCCGGCCGACGACGACCAGGGCGTGATCGACAGCCACGGCCGCGCCAACATCGTCCCGGCCGACAGCAACGGCATCGCGTTCTCCCGCAGCCCCGGCCAGGTCCTCAACATCGTCTACCTGACCCCGAAGGCCGCGACATCCGGCGGGTTCTTCCCCAAGGGCGTCAACGGCGAGGTCAACACCAGCGCCGGCCACTGACTCCTGCCACCGGCAGCGGGGCCGGACTCCACCGGACGACGTCCAGCCCCGCTGCGTTTCCCGGGCTCGGCTCGCCGCGACCGGCGACGGCCGCGGCCCGCGTGCAGTCCTCCGTCAGTTTCCCAGAATCGAAATTGCGACGAATACCCGGCATGATGACGTTTAAGCGCTGTCTGGCCGGCGTTTTTTCGTGCGCGGATATCAGTAGTACTCGGCATCCTCGGCAATTCCTGAAGCAGCGGTGCTGAATTCCTGGTGTGCGCCGTCCGATCGAGGTGCTCTTGCCGTGTCTGAAGGAAGCGGGCGCACTGCCGGGGAGTTGCCGGGCGCTGGTCGTGGATGACGAGCACCCGGCTGCACAACCGCGAGCTGCGGCGTCGGGATGCACCGGCCCGGCGCGCGACGCGGCACCTCCGGCACAGTCGGCGTCCGCAGCCACGACGTCGCCGCGGCGACGTCGCGACCAGCGGTTCCGTTCTCCCGCTGGCTGTTCGCCTCGATATGTTCGCAGGTTCCTCCCGGAAGGCTCGTCGGCGCACGCTGGCTCAGCGATTGCCCATGCGCGGCGGTTTCGCACTGTGCGGGTGGTCTGCCCGGCACGGCGACAACGCACTCTCGAACAGTCGTGCGGGTCAAGGCCGGTACTGACGACGCAGACACGAGAGCCGACGGCCGTCGCCGGGCTCCCGGCGCGGGGATAGTCCTTTATGGACAGTTCCGATCGGGAGCCGTTCGCGCCGCGGCGAGGCGTCCATTCTGGTCACTCGGGTGATAAACCCGGACACTTTCTCCGTATTGTCGCCGGCGAGACGCGCATAGTACCCGCTACTCAGCGGTAGAAAACTCGTTCGAGGAAAAGAAAAAACTTCGCTCTGCCCCCAATCCGGTGATGATTGCCGCCTCGAATATCGACTGACGGTGAAGTCCAAACTCGAAGGGGGGTGAGATAGATGGATACTTCCCTGACGGATGACACGTCGGTGCGGCACCCGCTGGCACTTCGGGTGCTCGTGGTGGCCGGCGCGTTGTTCGGATTCACTCTGCTGGCCTTGGCCGTGTCGGGGGCCGCGAACGCTTCCGAGGGTTCGCCTCCGCCGGCTCGGCCTGGCGTGCTCGACCAGGTTGGCGACACCGCGCACGACATGCTCAAGCCGGTTGGTCCGGTGCTCAAGCCGGTCACGGACACGGTGCACGCGATGACGTCGCGGGTGGCTCCGGCGGTGAAGCCGGCGACGGACGGGCTCGAGCCCGTGGTCGCCCGGCTGACCCGTCCGGTACTGCATGCGGCCGAGCCGCTGCTGGCAACCGTACGGCCGGTCACCGCGCCCGTTCTGCACGCGGTGTCTCCGGTGACCTCGCCGGTCCTGCGCGCCACGGAGCCGTTGACCGCGCCGGTGGTGCGGGCGGTCGGGGCCGAGCACGTGGTCCCGGCGGTGACCGGGCATCCGGAGGCCGTTCGGCCGGCGAAACCCGCGCCGCACGGAGACTTCGGTTCCGCGCCGGTCGCCGCGCCTGCCGGACCCGGCGGTCCGGTCGTGGTCAAGCAGACCGGCTCGCAGCGTCGTCCTGACGTACGGGCCGGGGCCGTGTCGGTTGCCCGGCATTCCGGTTCGGCACAGATCGGCGTTGCCGGTCCGCTGTCGGGATCCGGTGGCGGCGGGCTGCCCGCGGACGTCGCGGGCGTGAGCGGCGCGCTGTCCGCCGGTTCCGGTTCTCAGCGCGGCGGCGAGTTCGCCGTGACCGATGCCGGAAGCGGCATGCCCGGCACGGATCGCACGTGGCGAGCGCCGCCCGCCGGAGCGTGGTCGTTGCACTGGCTGGAGTACTACGGCAACGATCATCCGAGCTGACGTTCCCTTTCCACCCTCAAAATCCACAATGGACAGAGAGCACGGAAAGGGAAGTCATGCACAAGTACGTACGACGCGGCCTGACCGCCGCGTTCGTCTCCGGCGGGTTCCTCCTGCTGGGCAATGCGGTGGCCAATGCGGACACCGGGAACTCCGGCCCGCTGGGCGGGCTCGGCGACACGCTGCACTCCGTCGTTTCCGGTGCTGCCTCCGGCGGCAACGGCGGCGACTCGGGTTCCGGCGGGAACGCGAGCAGCGGCAACAACGCTGTCAGCGGGAACTCCGGGAGCTCGGGCAACTCCGGGTCCACCGGGCACAACAGCGCCTATGGCGTCTGCGTCCTGGCCAAGTGCAGCACCTCGGTGTCCTCGGGCAACTCCGGGAACCCCGGCTCGACCGGCTCGACCGGGAACGCCTCGAACACCAGCACCACCACCGGCGGGAATTCCGGGAACGCCGGCAACGGCGGCTCCGGGACCACGGCCGCGTCCGGCAAGAACACGGCCGGTTCGCACAACGGTCGCCACTCGTCGCGAAGCGGAATTCTGGGCTCCGTGACCGGCACGGCCAAGGGCGGCAACGGTGGCGACTCCGGCGACTCCGGCAACGCCACCAGCGGCAACAAGGCCGTCAGCGGGAACTCCGGGAACTCGGGTAACTCCGGGTCCACCGGGCACAACAGCGCCTACGGCCTGTGCGTGCTGGCCCGCTGCGACACCACGGTGACCTCGGGCGACTCCGGGAACACCGGTGCCACCGGCTCGACCGGTGACGCGACCAACACCAGCAGCACCACCGGCGGCAACTCCGGCGACGCGGGCCACGGCGGCGACGCCGCCACGACCGCGTCCGGCGAGAACTCCGCCGCGAACGACGGTGGCCACAGCTGGGGCTGGAACCGCCACAACCAGGGCAGCGGCACCACGGGCGTCCTGGGTTCGGTCACCGGCACCGCCACCGGCGGCAACGGAGGCAACTCCGGCGACGCCGGCAACGCGAACAGCACCAACGGCGCGGTGACCGGGAACTCCGGCAGCTCGGGCGACTCCGGTTCCACCGGCGGCAATTCCGCCATCGTGTGGACCGTGGGCGGCCAGGACAACCGCTGGAACCACAGCGGCGGCTGGAACAACGGCGGCTGGAACAACGGTGGCTGGGAGCACGAGAACGGCACGACCTCGCACACTGCTGTGACGTCGGGCAACTCGGGTGACACCGGCGCCACCGGGGCGACCGGTGCCGCTGGCAACCGGAGCGCCGCCACCGGCGGGAACTCCGGCGGGGCGGGCAACGGCGGCGACGCCACCGCGGTCAGCACCGGCCAGAACTCCGCCACGAACACCGGCGGGCACAGCTGGAAGCGGCACGAGCAGGGCGGCCGCACCGGAGTCCTGGGTGTCGTGACCGGCACCGCCAAGGGCGGCAACGGCGGCAACTCCGGCGACGCCGGGAACGCCACCAGCCACAACAACGCCGTGACTGGCACGTCCGGCAACTCGGGCGGCTCGGGCTCGACCGGCGGCAACACCGCCGTCACCTCGACCCGCGGGCACGAGCAGCAGGGCCGCCGCCACCACGGTGGCTGGAACCACGAGAACGGCACGAAGTCGGCCACCACGGTGACCTCGGGCAACTCAGGTGACACCGGCGCCACCGGTTCGACCGGCGACGCCTGGAACGACAGCAGCACCACCGGCGGGAACTCCGGCCGGGGCGGCAACGGCGGCAACGCCGATGTCCACGCCTCGGGCTGGAACACCGCCGCGCACGCCCCGCACACCGTCTGACGGTTCGCGGGCCGCACCAGAGCGGGGCACCGGAGGAATCCGGTGCCCCGCTCTGGTGCGCACCGGAACGTCAGCCGCCGAGCACCAGGCCGTCGCCGAGGAGACCGCCGTCGCAGTCGTCGCCGTCGTGCCAGCCGCCGTGGCCGCTGATCTGCAGGCCCAGCACAAGGCTGAGATTCAGGCCCAAGCCGTAGCGATGGTGGTGTCCGTGGCCGTTGTCGGAGGACTGTGCGACCGCGGGGGCGGGTGTGGTGGAGGCGGACGCCGCGCCGGGTGCGGCGAGCAGGAAGCCGAGTGCCGCGGCGGGCAGCGCGGCGGTCACGAGCAGGCGACGGCGGAATGTGCTCACGGTGTTCTCCTTCTCCTTGAACGGTCATCGGACACGATCCGGATGGCGAGTGGATCACCAGGAGTTCGGAGGAGCTGGGGTGGCGGACAGGCCACCGGCGCGGGACCACGCCTGTGAGTGACAACCACGAAGGCCCGTCACCACGGTGACCGAGCCTCGGCGACTGCCAAGGCGGCTGTTCAGGTGAAGGCCCGGTTTCCGGCACCCGGGAAAAAGATCGGGTACCTATTTCTATGAGTGCGCGGGAATGAGCTTGCCCATGCCGGAATGGCGACCGCGTGCCGGGGAACCTGATCGCCGCCGTATCCGTGGCGCCGAGCGGGCCGCAGCGCGGACCCGTTCCTCTCGGCGCCTGCACCGAACACCGGGGCGCGCAGCATGGCCGAGTCGGCCGGCCGGAGCCAGTTCGGCTTGGCGAAGCGGCTCCGTCCCTGGAACTGGCGCGATCCGCCAAACGACAGGGAGCGGCGATCTTCTTCGTCACCGGCAGGCCGGATGTGCTCCGTGCCCTTACCCAGGCGAATCTGGAGCGGGTCGGCTACCCCGTCGACGGTCTTTACCTGCACCCCGTCCTCGACCTCGAGCCGGTCGGCACGGTCAAGATCCGCGCCCGCACCGCGATCGAGAAAAAGGGCTACACGATCGTGGCGAACATCGGGAACCGGAACAGCGACCTGACCGGCGGCCACGCCGAACGCACCTTCAAGCTCCCCGACTACCAGGGCCTGCTCGGCTGAACCGCCACACCCCCCCCCCAGTTGCGGGTGGCTCTTGAAGTCCGTGAGGGACTCCTTGAGGGAATCAGATTCCCTCAAGGAGTCCCTCACGGACCACTACCCGGCTTCCGCTCCCGGGTCCACGGCACAGCCTTACAGTAAGTTCCGTCGAGGACGCTGCGGGAGCGAAACCGCGGACCGCAGGTCGGCCTTGCGGATCTTGCCGGTCGGTCCTTTCGGCAGCTGATCGACAATCCGGACTTCGCGGGGGCATTTGTAGCCCGCGAGCCGTTTCCTGGCGAAGCCGATGAGGTCGCCGGCGTCCAGGTGCTTTCCCGGTTTGCTCGCGACGACCGCGACGATCTCCTCTCCGAGCCGGGGATCGGGCCTGCCGATCACCGCGGCCTCCGCGACGGCCGGATGCGTGTACAGCACCTCCTCGACCTCGCGGGGATACACGTTGTAGCCGCCTCGGATGATGAGGTCCTTCTTGCGGTCCACGACGAAGAGGTACCCGTCCGCGTCGCGGTAACCGAGATCGCCGGTGCGCAGCCAGCCGTCCCGGATCGCCTCGGCGGTGTCGCCCGGACACCGGTAGTAGCCCTTCATGACGTTGTGCCCGCGGATGACGATCTCCCCGACGTGCTCGGAACCGGGCGGCAGCTCCCGGTCGTCCTGGTCGAGCACCGCGACCTCGACGCCCCAGATGGGTTTACCGACCGAACCGATCTTTCGTTGTGCGGCACTGATGTTGAAAGTGGCGGCGGAGGCGGTTTCGGAAAGGCCGTAGCCTTCGAGAATCGCGACCCCGGGAACCCGCGCCTCGAAAGCGCGGAGGATCTCTTCGGGGATCGCCGCTCCGCCCGAGTTCGCCGCCCGCAGCGACGAGAGGTCCCGGTCGGTCAGTTCTTCCCGCACCAGCGCGAAGAACATCGTCGGAACACCGGCGAACACGGTGCACCGGTGCTTCTCGATCGCGTCCAGCACGGCCGCGGCGTCGAACTTCGGGACCAGCACGAGGGTGGCGCCGAACCGGACCACGGTGTTGAGCACGCTCGACAGCCCGAACACGTGGAACAGCGGCAGGACGCCCACCGTGACGTCACGCTGGGTGTAACCGAGCAGTTCGCCCGCCACTGTGCAGTTCATGTACAGCTGGAAGTGGGTGAGTTCGGCGCCCTTCGGCGTGCCGGTGGTGCCGCTGGTGTACAGCAGCACCGCCGTGTCGTCGGCGCCGGTGGGAGTCGTGTCGACGCGGCCGGGTCCACGCAGCAGCGCTTCGAACGGCTGCGTGCCCGGCGGCGGGGCTTCGGCTCCGGTGGCTCCGACGACATAGCACCGAACGCCGGAAACCTCTGTCGCGGCGGCCGTTACCTCGGCCGCCGTAGCCGCGGAGGTGACCATCAGCTCGGCCTCGCTGTCGGCGAGATGATAGGCGATCTCGGCTGCGCGCAGGGCCGGATTGAGCGGCACCAGCACCAGGCCGGCTTTGAGCACTCCGAAATACGTCAGCACGAATTCCGCCACGTTGGGCAGGTGCACGGCCACCTTGGCGCCGGGGGCAAGGCCCAGCGCGCGAAGGCTGGCCGCTATCCGTCCGCTGGCCTCGTCGACCTGGCGGTAGGTGAACGGCTCGCCGCCCGTTTCCAGCAGCGGCTTGTCCGGGCAGGCCGCGGCGGATTCGCGCAGCATCGTGGCGAGGTTGATTCCCATGCGCGGTTCAGTCGAACAGGTCCGGCTGTTCGGCGACGATCTGGTCCCAGAGCGGCCGGAGCTGGAACCAGCCCGCCAGCGGGCTGCCGGTCTGCTCGCGGACGAGCATGGCTGTTTCGTGATCGATCGGCTGCGGCGTCCCCGCCGCCATGGCGAGCAGTTGCGCCTGGCAGGACCGTTCCATCGTGATGAACCACCACGCCGCCTCGGCGACGGTGTGCCCGACGGTGAGAATGCCGTGATTGGCGAGGATGACGGCCTTGTGCGGGCCGAGTGCCTTGCCGATCCGCTCGCCTTCCTCGGTTTCGTTGACCACGCCGCGGAAATCCTCGTACAGGCCGTGATCCTCGTAGAACGCGCAGGAGTCCTGCGTGATCGGGTCCAGCCGGTGGCGAAGGCTCGCGAATGCCTTGCCGTGCAAGGAATGCGCATGCGCCGCCGCGATCACGTCCGGGCGTGCCTTGTGCACTTCGGAATGGATGCAGAAGGCGGCTCGGTTCACCGGAAGCCTGCCCTCGACGACCCGGCCGGCATGGTCGACCAGGATCAGGTCGGACACCGAGATCTGGGCGAAGTTCACGCCGAACGGGTTGACCCAGAACCATTCCGGGTTCTCCGGGTCGCGCGCGGTGATGTGCCCGGCCACGCCTTCGGAGAAGCCGAACTTGCCGAACAGCCGGAACGCGGCGGCCAGTTCTTGCTTGCGGTGCAGCCGTTCCTCTTCGATCGTGGCGAAGACGGGCGGACCGGGGAGCTCGACGCCGTCCGGTGCCGGACCGGCGGCCGTTCGGGTGGAGTCAGGAATTGTCGCGGCCACGGAAATCACTCCCGGAGGTCGAGGAAGATGCATATGCGTATCGGATACAACTATGTATCGTCGCCGCTTCCGGCGCGCGTGTCAACCGCGGCCGGGCACGTCTGCCGGGGCGTTGCGCGGCTTGACAATCGCTGTGACGGCGTTCACGATACGTTTTCGCATTGGATACAAGGTTGTATCTGGAGTGTCGCGCCGAGGCGCGCGCACCGGGCTGGATCGAGTCACCGGGAAGGTGCCATGGATACCCAGGCTGTGAGATCCCCATCGACCGGCCGGCCGAAGCGCTCCGGCGGGCTGGCGTTGCTGTTTCCCCTGCTGTTTCTGGGAAACGTCGCGGTTTACGAGTTTCTCACCGGCACCGGAACGCTGGCGGCCTTCGAGGTCGGCCAACTCGGTGGACCTGGCGCGTGGGGAGTGGTCGCGACGTTCGCCGGGCTGAGCGCCGCGCTCGGCCCGCCGGTGAGCGGTGCGCTGTCCGACCGGACCCGCTCACGGTTCGGCCGGCGGAATCCGTGGCTGCTCGGCACTTCGCTCGCCACGCTGATTTCAGTGCTGCTCCTGACCGGCGCCCCGACGAGTGTGGTGCTGATCGGCATCGGGTATTGCGTGGCGCAGACGTTCGCCTACGGCTTCCACGCGATCTTGACCGTCATCGTGCCGGACCGGGTGCCGCGCGAAAAGCGTGGCACCGCTTCGGCGGTGTCGGCGGCCGGTCTCGCGGTGGGGACGGTCGCGGGAACCCAAGTGGCCGCGGCGCTTTCCAGCAGCTCCGCCTATCTGACGCTGGGCGCCGCCGTGGTCGTCGGGGCCGTTCTGCTGGTCGCCTTCACCCGGGATCCGCGTCCCGAGCCCCGGCTTGCCGAGGCACCGGCGGTCACCGCGGCGGCGCGGGGTCCGGTCCGGCGGGCGGCTGGGTTCTTCTCCGCGCTGGCCGAGCACGACTTCCGGTGGGTGTTCGTCGGGCGGACGCTGATGTCGCTGTGCTATTTCATGGTGACCGCGTTCATCGTTTTCGTTCTCAGCGACTACATCGTGCTGCCGGCCGGGATGCCGGTGCTGTCGGCGGTAGCCGCGGTGACGCTGATCGACACCGGCGCCGCTGCGCTCGCGGCCTTGGCCGGGGGCTGGCTGTCGGATCGACTGCAACGGTGCAAGGTGTTCGTTTTCGCCTCCAGCGCACTGTTCGGGCTGAGCCTGCTGATCCCGGTGCTGACCCGCAGTTGGCACCTGTACCTGGTCACCGCGCTGCTGCATGGCATCGCCTACGGGACCTACCTCGCGGTGGACACCTCGCTGGCCACCCTCGTCCTGGCCAAGGCGCGCGATTTCGGCCGGGATCTCGGCATCATCAACCTCGCCCAGGCCATCCCGCAGATCGCGGCACCCGCCGTGGCGGCGGGAATTGTGGCACTCGGCGGCTACCGGTTGTTGTTCGGAGCCGCGATCGCGGTCGGCTTGCTCGCCGCCGCGTCAGTGCTTCCGATTCGATCGGTCCGCTGAGGGCTACGGCCGGGCGGTTCGCGCCGCGGACCGCCGGGGCCGTTTGGGCGTCTCGTGCGACACCGCGGTGAACAGCGGCTCGAGGAAGGTGCGCTCCAGCGTGCCGAGCGGCAGTTTCGCGGGTTCGACCAGGCTCTGCATCATCCCGCCCTCGTGCACGGCGGTCAGCAGCCTGGCGAGCAGGTCGGGGTCGACGTCCGGTTTCCGGCCCGCGCGCTTGAAGAAGTCCCGCAGGAACGGGGTGATCTTCTCCCGCAGTTCTCGGTCGTGCGCGGCCAGTTTCTCGGCGGTCTCCGGATTGCGGATCGCGTACAGCGAGAACTCGGCGGAGATCAGGAACCAGTGCTGCTCGTCCTTTTCCTGCTGGAAAAGCCCCTCGAACAAGGCCGCCAGCGGGTCGTCCGAGTCTTCGACCCCGGCCAGCGCGTCGGCCCAGAAGGCGACGACCCGGTCGGCGTGACTGTCGAAAAGCCGGAAGAACAGCTCTTCCTTGTTCGCGAAGTTCGAGTAGAACGCGCCCCTGGTGAGCCCGGCGCGATCACAGATGTCCTCGATCGACGCGCCGTAGAAGCCGCGTTCGGCGAATACCTCGAACGCGGCGTCGATCAGCGCGGCAGTGGTCCGCGGCCGCCGTTTGGTGGTGCCCCTTGGCATGGCTCGCTCCCCGATCGGATCACGGCCGACGCTGTCGGCGTGCGAGCCGATGGTATCGGATACGTTCCCGTATCCGCATTCCGGGCCGGATTCACCAGCACGCGGGCTTGCGGTCCGCCCATGGCCGGACGGTCTCCAGCTGCGCCGCGAGCGAGAGGATGCTCGCCTCGTCCCACAGCTTGCCCACCAGGGACATGCCGATCGGCAGCCCTGTCTCCGACCAGGAAACCGGCACGTTGAGCACTGGTTGACCGGTGACGTTGTAGAGCGCGGTCCAAGGGGCGAAGTCGGCTTGACCGGCGAAGTCGGCTTCGGGGTCGTCGTCGCGGGCAGCCCCGACCGGCCGTGGCGGCAACGCCACCGTGGGCACCAGCACGGCGTCGAACGCTTCGCCGGCGAGCATCAGCCGGCGGCCGAGCGCGCGCACGGAGTCGGCTGCGCGCAGATATGCGGTGGCGGGGATTTCCGCGCCCCGCGCACGCAACCACTGAGTGAACGGACGCAGCACCGCCTCCGCCTCGGGCGGCAACTGGACCGCGGCGGGAGCAGCTGACCACATTGTCATGAAGTCGTCCAACGAGGCCGCGATCGGCGGCGGGACCAGCTCCTCGACCTGGTGTCCAAGCGAAACGAGCAATTCTGTGGTCGCTTCGTAAGCGGCGCGCACAGACGGGTCGAGCGTGCCGTCGGCCGTGTCGGTCGCGCAGTAGCGGCCGATCCGCAGCGTTCCCGGCTCCCGCTCGGCGAACTCGAGAAACGTCCGGCCCGGCGGCAACGCAACGGCGCCGCCGGTGCCGTCCGCCATCGCGTCCAGCAGAGCCGCCGCGTCGCGCACGGTTCGCGCCAGGGGACCTTGGTGAACCAGATTGCCCGGGTCCAGCGACGCGGGCCCGTTGCTGATCCGGCCGCGGCTGGGCTTGATGCCGACCAAACCGCACACCGCGGCCGGAATGCGCACCGACCCGCCGCCGTCATTGCCGTGTGCGAACGGAATGAGCCCGCCTGCTACCGCCGCCGCCGCGCCCCCGCTGGAGCCGCCCGCGGACCGGCTGAGGTCCCAGGGCGTGCGCGCCGGCGGCCCGATCGCGGACTCGGTGTAGTTCGGCAATCCGAACTCGGGGACATTGGTTTTTCCGAGGCTGATCGTGCCGGCCGCGCGCAGGGACACCACCACGTCGTCGTCGAAGTCGGGCACCAGCTCCAGGCCGGCGACGCTGCCGAAGGTGGTGCGCACACCCTTGGTGTTGTTCAGGTCCTTGATCGCGATCGGGACGCCGTGCAGCGGCGGAATCGCCTCGCCTGCCATCACGCGCGCCTCGGCCTGCCTTGCCTCGCGGCGGGCTGATTCGGCAGTCACGGTAAGGAACGCGCCGAGGTCGTCGTTGAGCCGGTCGACGCGTTCGAGGCAGTGCTCGACGAGTTCGACCGGACTGATCGTCCGGGAGCGCACGGCGGCGGCTTGCTCCAGCGCGGTGAGGTCGTGTAGTTGGCCCATAACGGATCTCCGTTCCCGCGCGACCGCCTTGTCAACCGCCGCAACAGAATTCTGCGTCTCGGCCCGTTGACATCAGCGGGACCGTCCATGACGATACAGCACTGTACTCGATACACAGTTGTATACGAATGGACTCGGTGCCGGCGGGGGTCCGGGCAACCGGTTCCCCGGGCTCGCGACCGAACGGACGAAACCGCGTGAAGATCATCTATGTCGACGTCGATTCGCTCCGGCCAGACCACACCAGCTGTTACGGCTACCATCGGCGGACGACACCGAACCTCGACGCGATGGCGCGCCACAGCGTGCTGTTCGACCGCTACTACTGTTCGGATTCGCCGTGCGTCCCGTCGCGGACGGCGTTGACCAGCGGGCAGTTCGGCATCACGAACGGCGTCGTCGGGCACTTCGGGCAGGACTCCCGGTTCCGGCTCGACACCGGGCACGGCGACGAGTTCCAGCGGCCGCTGCTGGGCCAGCTGCTCGGCAAGCACGGCTACCTCACCGCCGCGGTTTCGTCGTTCGCGGAGCGGCACCGGGCGCACTATTTCCTCGGAAACTTCCGGGAGAGCTTCCGGGCCGGCCCCGAACTCGGCGACGAGCCCGCGGGCGAGATCACCGCGACGGCGCTCGACTGGATCGAGCGGCACCAGGACGTGGACGACTGGTATCTGCACCTGACCTACTGGGATCCGCACACGGACTACCAGCAGGAGAAGTCCTGGACCGAGGCGGCCGCCGCGCTCGGCCCGGTCGCGTCCTGGCCGGACCAGGCGACCATCGACGAGCACGCCGAAATCTACGGCCCCCGTTCGGCGCTCGACCTGCACTACTCGCAGATAGCCAGGGACTCGCCGGTCCCGCACAACATGCCCGATCAGATCCGGGACCGGTCGGACTTCGAGCTGCTGGTCAACGGCTACGACGGTGCGATCTCCTGCTGGGACTCGGAATTCGGCCGGCTGCGCGCCGGAATCGCGGCTCGGCTTGACCGGCGACATCGCCGTCATCGTCAGCGCGGACCACGGCGAATCGCTCGGCGAGCTCGGCCTGTATGCCGGGCACGGCCTGGCGAGCGAGCCAGTGCAGCGGCTTCCGCTGATCGTGTTCTGGCCCGGCATCACCGACGGGGACATCCACCGGCGGCGGAACGAGGCGCTGCTCTGCCACATCGACTACGCGCCGACGATCTGCGATCTGCTCGGTTTCGAGCTGCCTGCGAAGTGGCAGGGCGTCTCGTTCGCCGACGCGGTGCGCGGCAAGGAGATCGAGTCGAGGGACTACCTCGTGTGGGGACAAGGCGCGCACACCTACCAGCGGGCTGTGCGGACCCTGCTGCGCCTGGCCCAGTCGGTTCGCTGGACCGGGCCCCAGCGGTTCCGGGAAGTCCGATCACGGCGCGCGTTGTCGGCGAACTTGTCCGGGCGGCGTGGGCAGCCGCCGGTTGACATCGGCGCCGACCTCATCAACGATGCATAGTTGTATGCGATACGGACCTGTATCTGTTTCCGGCGGTCATTCGAAGCGTGACAACGAGTTTGCAGAAAGGCGGCCCGACATTGCCGGGTGAATGGAAACAAGAGCGGGAGGCGCTCGTCGGCGCGTGCCGCAGGATCGCCGACCGCGGGCTCGTCGTCGGCACCGCCGGAAACGTGTCGGTGCGCAGCGGCGATTTCGTCGCGGTGACCCCGACCGGCGCGCGGCTGGAAAACCTGACCGCCGCCGAGGTGTCCATTGTGGACATGGCGGGCGAGCTCGTCGACGGCGACCTCGCGCCGACCTCCGAACTCGGTCTGCATCTGGGCATTTACGCGGCCACCGGTGCGGGAGCGGTGGCGCACGCGCACGCGATGGCGTCCACCGCCGTCGCGTCCGCGAGGTCCGAGCTTCCGTGCGTGCACTACTCGGCGCTCGGCTTGGGCGGTTCCGTCCGGGTGGCGCCCTACGCCACGTACGGCTCGCCGGAACTGGCCGCGAACGTCTTGGCGGCGCTGGAAGGCCGGTCGGCGGCATTGATGCAGAACCACGGCTCGGTGGTCTACGGCGGCAGCCTCGCCGAAGCGGTCGAGCGGCTGGAACTGCTCGAATGGCTCGCCGAGCTGTACAGCCGCTGCCTGGCGATCGGGACCCCGCGCATCCTCGGCGAGGCCGAACTGCTCGATGTAGTGCGCACGGCCACCGAGTCCGGCTACGGGACCGTGCGCAAGGCGACACCCGCGGACCAGGCGGTGACCGGATGAGCATCGTCTCACTCGGCGCGCACATCGTCGATGTGCTCGCCCAGCACGTGGATGCTTGGCCGGACGGCCAGGACACCGCGGTGGTCGACCGCATCCGGATGACGCCCGCCGGTTCCGCGGCGGGCACGGCTGTCGGGCTCGCCGTGCTGGGCCGGGAGGTGCGGTCCCTCGGCGCGATCGGCACGGACGAACTCGGCGACTTCCTCCTCGCCTCGATGGCCGCGAAGGGCGTGGACGTCCGCGAGGTGGTCCGGCGAACCGATGTCCAGACCAGCGCGTCGATGCTGCCGATCAGATCGAACGGCGAGCGCGCCGCGGTGCATGTCGCCGGGGCGAACCTCACCTTCGGCGCCGGTGATGTCCCCGAGGGCGCGCTCGAGTCGGCTCGCGCCGTTCATGTCGGCGGTCCGGATGTGTGCCTCGGGCTGCCGCAGGAGGACTTCGCCCAGCGGCTGCGCCGGGTCCGCGCCACCGGGACGCTGGTCACCATGGACCTGCTCTCCGGCGTGCCGGACTTGCTCCGGGCCGCGACGGTGCTGCTGCCCTGCGTGGACTACCTGTTGCCGAACGAGGAGCAGATCCTCCGGATGACGGGAAGAACCGACGTGCTCGAAGCGGCGCGGGATCTGCTCGCCTTGGGCGCCAACGGAGTGGTGGTCACGCTCGGGGCCGCCGGAAGTCTCGTCGTGACAGCCGAGGAAGCCGTCCGGATCCTGGCCATCGACGTGCCGGTCGTCGACACGACCGGATGCGGCGACGCCTACTGCGCCGCCTTCCTCATCGGGCTCCTCGACGGATCCGATCCCGTCGGCGCCGCTCGCCTCGGCACCGCCGCCGCGGCGACGGTGGCCGGCGGACTCGGTTCGAACGCCGCGCTCACCGATCTCGATTCCCTGCGTGCCCTGACTGAACGGATTCCTCATGACCAGTAACGACGCGCGGTTGCGCGAGCGTGCCGCCGCGGTGGTTCCCGGCGGCATGTACGGCCACCTCAACACGGCGATCTTCACCCCGGGGTTCCCGCAGTTCTTCGAACGCGGCGACGGCTGCCGTCAGTTCGATGTGGACGGACGGGAGTACCTCGACTTCATGTGCAGCTGGGGCCCTGTCGTGCTCGGTCACCGGCACCCGCGCGTCGAAGAAGCGGTGGCGGCCCAGCAATCCAGGGGAGACTGCCTCAACGGGCCCGGCCCGATCATGGTGGAACTGGCCGAATTGCTGGTCGACACGGTGCCCTCAGCCGACTGGGCGCTGTTCGCCAAGAACGGGACCGACGCGACCACGCAGGCGCTGATGGTCGCGCGCGCGGCGACCGGCCGCGCGACCGTGCTGAAGGCGAAGGGGGCCTACCACGGCGCGGACCCTTGGTGCACCCCGATTCCGACCGGCACGACCGAGGCCAACCGGGCGGACCTGATCGACTTCGCCTACAACGACCTGGCGAGCGCCGAGGCGGCCGCCGACGCCGCTGCCGGAGACGTCGCCGCCATTATCGTGACCCCCTTCAAGCACGACTCGTTCGCTGACCAGGAGCTGGCGGAGGGCGTTTTCTCCCGCGGCCTCCGCGCCCTCGCCGACCGCGTCGGCGCGGTGCTGATCCTCGACGACGTCCGCGCGGGCTTCCGGCTGGACCTGCGCGGCAGCTGGGAAACGTTCGGCGTGCGCCCGGACCTGACCGCATGGAGCAAGGCGATCGCCAACGGCTACCCGCTGGCCGCGCTGACCGGCACGGACGCCCTCCGCGAGGCCGCCGCGTCGCTGTACACCACCGGCTCGTTCTGGTTCTCCGCGACGCCGATGGCCGCCGCCAAAGCGACCATCGAAACCTTGCGGGACGAGGACGGCCCGGCCCGGATGGCGCGCGCCGGAACCCTGCTGCGGGACGGCTTGCGCGAACAAGCGGACCGGCACGGCCTCGCGATCAGGCAAACCGGGCCGGTGCAGATCCCGTGGCTGGCTTTCGCCGAAGACACCTCGCTCGAACGGGCCGCGTGTTGGACGGCTGCCTGTCTCGAACTGGGGGTGTATGTGCATCCCTGGCACAACTGGTTCCTCTCGACCGCGCACGGCGACGAGGACATTGCTGCCGCGCTGGAGCGGACCGACATCGCGTTCGCCAGGACTGCGGCGCGATTCGGCGCGGCGTAGGGAGCGCGGCGGCTCAGCCGGAACGGCACGCCGGGGCGAGGCGGCTTCGCTCCGGATGCCGCCGGTCTTCGGCGCCGTCTGAGGAATTGGCCCGGTGGGCCGGAACGGTTTCGGCTCACCGGGCCCGCTCCCGGTCTGGGACGGCATTCGGCGAGCGGCTGCCCGGTCGGTCAGCCGCGTGGGTAAACGGGGCTCAATGCGGCATGGAGATAACTCCAGTCGGAGGTGGCGACCGTGGCGTGCGCCCGCGCGAGGCGGGCCACCCGTTCGCGGGCCTCGGTCGTGTCCGGGTGGTGGCTGTCGATCGACGGTTTGGGTTCATGCGCTTTGGTCATGATGAGCAGGTAATGGTTGGTGTCGTACCACGAGGTGTCGATGGAACCGTTGACGTAATCGACAGCGAATCCGTCGAAAACGACGAACCACGGACGCAATCCGGGATCGGTGTAGCGGCGCCGGGGGTCGCCGGGTTGGGCATCGAGCACGACGGGAAAGATTTGCGCCTGGTCGATCCGGCCGGTCTCGCGCAGCGTCCGCAGATAGCTGGCGTATTCGACGTCGCTCTTGACCGGGTCCAGCGGATTGAGGCGTTCGTTCACGCCGGGAATGAGTTCGACGACGATTTTGCCGCGCAGCGCCGAACGCACCGGCCACGCGTTGGCACGGGCCGCCTCGTCGAGTGTCCGGTGCCCGGCCAGCAGTTCGGCAGGCCGGTAGATCCGGTCGCCGAGGTGCAGGCGCAGCATGGCGTCGAGTCCGGCGGGGCCTTGGCCGCGGCCGGCGGCGAAGCCCGACTTGTTCTCGATTTTGAGGTGCAGCGGCCCGTAGTTCGGGTGTGCGTCCAGCCAGAGCTTGATGTCGTCGAGGCAGTGCGCGAAATCCTGGTTCCGGGTGCCGTGGTAGAGCCCGTCGGGCGTGTCCGCCGCGACGCAGTTGTTCGCGTTGCCGATCGGGCTGAGATGGTTGACCCACCAGCCGTTGCCGAACGGCTTGGCCCAGATGTCCAGCTCGATCAGCGTGGTCCCGGAGTCCAGCGATTCGGCGAGGTATCTGTACGTTCCGGTTGCGTAGGTGTTGTGCACTCCGGCGGTCGTGGCCTCGGAGAGCTTCAGGTCCCGTTCTCCGGCACCCGCGAACGGGGCCGGGGCGAGCAGCGAAGCGAGCATTCCGGCGGCGATTGCCGCCGCGGTCCGGCGAAGTCGCACGTTTCTCCTCATGTCGGCGATATTCCGGCAGGTCGCCACCGCACCCGCTGCCGAGAAACCTCCGCGGATGTCGCCCGCATACGACCGGGCCAGCGAAACGTGAAAAACATACTTGGTTCGCGTCCGGAACGGAATGAACGAACGAGGACCCGTGAATGAATTCGCCGATCGGACCAGTGCTGGCTCCCGATGACGTCCGTGAAGGGCCCCTTGAGGGAATCTGATTCCCTCAAGGGGCCCTTCACGGACGGCCAGTCCTGCTCCCGCCCGCCCGCGCGCTGGCCGTGGCAAGAGCCGCGCCGACCCCGTCGGGCCGAGCAGGCAGGGTGTCAGCCGTACCTCGGCTCGCCGTAAGTTCCTGGCATTGGAATCTGATTCCCGCAAAGGGGCCCTCGCGGACGGCAACCCCGCGCCCGCCAACCGTGCCGGCAAGCCTTGAGTTTCTGACATTGGGAATCAGAGTCCCGCAGGGTTCCCCTCGCGGACCTCCGGGCGGCTACCGGCGCTTGGCGCCCCGTCCGGTCTTCCGGGACACGGCGGTGAACAGCACCGGGAGATAGGCGCGTTCGAGCGCCCCCTGCGGCAATTCGTCCGGCTCGATGAGGCTCTGCATCAGTCCGCCTTCGCGCAGCGCGATCAGCAGCCGGGTGAATTCGTCCAAGTCGACGACCGGGCGGCGGCCCATGCGGTCGAATGCCTGGCCGAGCACCTCGACGATCTCGGCGCGCACCCGCGCGTCGTGTTCGGCCATCACAGCCGCGGCCTCGGGGTTGCGGATGGCGTAGAGGGTGAACTCGGTGCTGACGAGGTGCCAGGTTCGCTGGTCGGGATCGGCCGAGACGACGAATTCCGCGAGCTGTTCCGGCGTGAGGTCGGCTTCGTCGAGTTCGGCGAGCTGGGTGCGCAACCGGTCGAGAAGCCGGGCGGAGTGGTCGGCGAACAACGCGTGCAGGAGTTCGTTCTTGCTGGCGAAGTTGGAGTAGTACGCACCGGGGGTGTAGCCGGCGCGATGACAGATCTCCTCGATGGTGGCGCCGCCGAATCCCAAGTCGGCGAAGGCTGACGTGGCCGCCGCGATCAGCCGCGCGCGCGTTTCCGCGCGTCGCCTGGTCGGCTCTTTGGCCATGTCTCCTCCCTCCGCCGGTCGAGGCTGATCGGGAATCCTATCCGACGGGCGGCGCGGCCCGATCGACCGAGCCGTGCCCCGATGGTTCACTCGTCCTTGACTTCCGAGTAACAACCGCTCAGGATGGGTCCACCAACTCGATAGGAATACCTATCGAAACGAGGCAGTGCCGCCTCGGGACTCCCGAGACGGACGCCTCCCCAGGACCGGTCGCTCCACTGGTCCCGGTGTGGCCGGAGGCCGCTGGACCGCGGGAATTCGCTTCCCCCGCAAGCAATGCTGCCTCTCGCCGACGCGTGCACCGGTCCAGCCGGACCGGCCCGATCCGTTCCTCCGACACGGCGTACACCTGAAGGAGTCCATCGCGATGAGTGCCTACCCGTCCGAGCCCCGTCGACGACGACGGCCCGCCCGCCCAGCCGGAAGGCTTCCGGGCGCGGTGGCCGCACGCAGGCTCCCGCGTCGCCTGCTCGCCGCCGTCGCGGTGCTGCTCGGCTTGAGCGGCCTCGCGGTCCCGGCCGCCGCGGCGACGCGCGGATCGATCGCGGACGAGTATGTGGCGCTGGGCGATTCGTTCGCCGCGGGTCCGCTGATCTTCCCGCAGGAGAACTTCGTCCCCTGCTTCCGGTCCGCGGTGAACTATCCGCACCTGGTGGCGAAAGCGCTGGGAGCCAAGATCTTCCGCGATGTCACCTGCAGCGGTGCGACCACCGCGCACATCCTGACCACCCGGCAGGCCGGGCTCCCGATTCAGCTCGACGCCGTGTCCGCGCGGACCTCGCTGGTCACCCTCACGATCGGCGCGAACGACATCGGGCTCGCCGGGCTGGGGCTGAGCTGCTTCAACGCTCTTCCCGAGCCGGCTGGTGTGTCCTGTAAGGACACTCAGACCGCGGGCGGAGCCGACCGCGGCGCGCAGAAGGTCGATTCGGCCGCTCCGCTGATCGCCGCCGCTCTCGACGCGATCCACGCCAAAGCCCCGCGGGCGAGGATTCTCGTCACCAGCTACACCGACTACATCCAGCCTGACGGCTGCTACCCGATCCAGCCGGTCTGGGCGCGGGACGCCAGCTACATCCAGGGCCTGGTCGACCGGCTGGCACGAGTGACCGAACGCGTCGCCGGCAGCCACCACGCGGAGTTCGTCGACCTGATCACGCCCGCCGAGGGCCACGACGGCTGCCAGCTCACGCAGAACTGGGCCAACGTCGTCGTCCCCGGCACCACGCTCGGCCTGGTTCCGCTGCACCCCACCGCACTCGGCGAACGGAACTTCGCCCGCCTCGTGGTCGCCGGTCTGGCCGGAGCACGCTCCTGACCCCCGCACACGACGCGGGGCGGAATTCCGTTGTCCGGAAACGGCGAACCGCCCCGCGGGCGAGCGATGCGAGCCGGATCCGAGCGCGCCGGGAAGAAGGTAGGACCAGGATGCACGCAGATCTGCGGGCGTGGCGCGAACGCGGCCGCACCCTCACCGTCGGGCCGCACCGGGTCTTCGTGGCCGAACTGGGCTCCGGCACCGCCGCTCCGCTGGTGGTGATCCACGGATTTCCCGGCTCCTCGCACGATTTCGCCGACGTGGCGGTGCGCGTCGCGGGCGAACGACCGGTGCTTCTGCTCGACCTGCTCGGCTTCGGGTTCTCCGACAAGCCCCGCACCGCGCGGTATTCCCTTTTCGAGCAAGCCGATCTGGTGGAGGCCGTGCTGGGCTCGCTCGGGATCACCCGCTGTGCCCTGCTCGCGCACGACATGGGGGACACGGTCGTCGCGGAACTGCTGCACCGCCACAACAACGCAGTTCTCGGGTTCACTCCCGAACGCGTGGACCTGACCAACGGATCGATCTTCATCGACCTCGCGCAGCTGACGGCGGGCCAGCGCGGCTTGCTCCGGCTGCCCGCCGCCGCGCTGCCGTTCCCGCTGCCGGGCTGGGTGCTCCGGCGTGCGCTCGCGCGCAGTTTCGCGAAGGAAGCGCCCGCGCCGCCGGGAGCCATCCCGGCGCTGGTCGCGCTGATCCAGCACAACGGAGGTGCGCATCTGGTGCCGCGGCAGAACCGGTACCTCCTCGAACGGAGACAGCACCAGGCCCGCTGGACCGCCGGGCTCGTCGACTTCCCCGGGCCGCTGACGTTGCTCTGGGGCGTGCACGACCCCATCGCCACCCCCGCGATGCCGGAACGCTTGCAGCGGTTGCGCCCGGAAACCGAGGTCGTCCTGCTGGACGACCTCGGACACTGGCCGTCACTGGAAGCGCCCGAGCGGCTCGCCGCTCTCGTCGCAGACTTCACCTGACGACGGAATCCGTTTCCGTACAACACCGTTCACGGGCTCGGCCCATTCTCGACCGGGAGAACGCAATGACGCGTATCCACGACCTCCGCCGCAGCAGCGCTGTGTGCACAGCTGTATCGACGAGACGATCGGCGTCTCCGGCGCGCCCAACGCCGCCCGGAGTCGTCCCCGGACGGGCGTCGGCTGCCACCTCCGCCGTCCGTTCCGGCGAAGGAGCCCGGCGTACCTGAGCCCGTCTCCCGGCAGCTCCGAACGGCACCGAAGCGCCCGCGGGCTCGACCCGCCGGCGTCAGCCGCGACACCCCCGCCCGCACCGCACCGGGCCCCGCGGAGGTCTGCCTGCCGTCCAGTACTTCCACCGCCGCGCCACTGGGGCGATCGCGCGGAAACCGGAAGATTCGAGCGACAACGGATTGGATTTCTCGTGAAGAAACGAACACTCGGACGTTCCGCGGCGACCCTGCTGGCTGCCCTGACCGTGGTCGCGTCTCCCGCGGCAGCGTCCGCCAGCACGCCGGGCGGGCAGCCCGGCCGATTCGACGAGTACGTCGCATTGGGCGATTCCTACACGTCGGGCCCGCTGATTCCGTGGCTGCGGCTGGATTCGCTCGCCTGCTTCCGCTCGACCGGGAACTACCCGTCGCGGCTCGCGGCGAAAATCCGGCCGCACCGGTTCGTCGACGCGAGCTGCGGCGGCGCGGACACCCAGGACATGACCGGTGCGCAAGCGCCGGGCACCCCGCCGCAGCTCAACGCGCTGAGCGAACGGACCGATCTGGTCACCATGGGCATCGGCGGCAACGACTTCAACAGTTTCGGCGAGCTGACCAGCACCTGCGCGGCACTGCGGAACCAGAACCCGACCGGATCGCCGTGCCGGGACCGTTTCGAGGCCGACGGCGGCACGGAACTCGCGCGCCGGATGACCGCCGTCGCGGACCGGATCACCGCTGTCGTCGGCGAAATCCGGGCACGGTCGCCGCACGCGAAGGTGGTCCTCGTCGGTTACCCGCGCATCATCCCGCCCCAAGGGTACTGCCCGGACATCATTCCGTTCGCCGACGGCGACTACGCCTTCTACGACGAATGGGAACAAAAACTGAACGGCGCCGTTTCCCAAGCCGCGCACCGAACTCACGCGGACTTCGTCGATACCTATACGCCGTCGCTGGGCCATGACGCCTGCGCCACTGGCGGCGCCGCGTGGATCAACGGCATGCGGTTCAGCCTCGTCGCCGCGCCGATGCACCCCTTCGGCTCAGCGATGGCCGGCGAAGCGGCGCTCATCGCCGATCGGCTCGCCGGGAAGCGCACGTCTCCCGGCACGCTCGACCGGATCACCAGCGAGACGACGACGCGAGAGCAGGCCGCCATGTCGAACGCGACGCCTGATGAACTCGCACATCAGCGTGCCGGCGCGGACCGGTACGCGCACCCGGCGCGCTGACCGTCCACAAAGGACGCCACCGCCACCGAAACACCCGAGTTACACCCATATGACCGGTCACCGAAGTCCGTGAGGGCCACCCTGAGGGAATCAGATTCCCTCAGGGTGGCCCTCACGGACGACAACCCGCGCTCCCGCTGCCCGCTGCGGCTGTCTGGGCCTTCGGCCTGGGCAGCCGCGCCTCAGCCGGACGCGTGGCGCCGCCTTATGTCCTGGCATTCCCGCAGGGTGGCCCTCACGGACCTGAGGAAGCGCGGCAACCGGTCGGCGCGGTTCAGCCGGTGACCGGCACTCCCGCCCGTTTGACCGGGCGCACGAGCGGGGCGGTTTCCAGCCGCCCGATCGCGGGCAGCGCGGCCACCGGCCCGGTCAGGTAGTCGTGCAGGGCTCGGGGGCTGGTGGTCAGCACGACGGCGTACAGATTGGTCGGACCGGTGGTGGACCCGACGAAGGTGACCTCGTCGTGGGCGGCCAGCGCCGTGCCGACCTCGACGAGCGCGGACGGCGACACCGACAGCCAGAGAATCGCGACCGTGCCGCGGCCGATCAGGGCATCGTCGAAATCGACCCGGAAGTACAGGGCGCCGGAGCGGCGCAGCTCGGCGAGCCTGCGCTGCACCGCGGACTGGGGGAGCCCGACAGTGCGGGCGAGATCCCGGTAGGTGGTCCGGCCGTCGCGGGTCAGCTCCGCGACGAGCGCACGGTCGCCGCTGCTCAGCGCCACGGTCCCGGCGAGTTCCGGGGGCGGCGGCCGCAGCGCCCGCACCTGCTCTCCGGTGAGCGGGCCGACCTTGTTCAGGATGGTGACCCCGCCGCCGTAAAAGGTGTGCAGCAGCCAGTGTGCGCTGACCCCGGTCACCCGCCGGGCGCGCGGCAGGTCGCGCAGCAGCGCGGAGTCGCCGCCCGCGGCGGAACGGGTGGTGCACACGATTTCAGTGGCGCCGGAGGTGAGTTGCACCCAGCGAGTCTCGGGGTGCCGGGACACTGCCGCCGCGACGCCGGCCGCGGCCTCCGGCGCGCACTGGATCCGCAGCAGCCATTCCTCCTCGCCGACCGTCTCGGAGTCGGTGAGGCCCACGACGCGGACCGCCCCGGTCGCGCGGAGCCGGGCATAGCGGCGGGCGACGGTCTGATCGGAGACGCCGAGAATGTCGCCGATCCGGCTGAACGACGCGCGGCCGTCGATCTGGAGCGCGTGGAGAATTTTCAGACTGAGAAGGTCAAGTGAGTCGGAAAGCACGCAATTATCGTGCTTGCTGTCGGATAGTTACGCAAGATGCGGTGTGAGTGTCGGGTTGCGGTCGCGTCGGCGGATCGTGTGGTCATGACCTGGAATTCGCGGCTGCCGTTCCTGACCAGCCTTGCTCACCGAGGAGAACGTCATCGTGCCCACTGAACGCGCGCTGCTGATCCGCAACGCCACCATCCTGTCCATGGATCCGGAGATCGGCGACTTAGAACGGGCCGACCTGCTCGTCGACGGCGAGCGGATCGCCGCTGTCGGCGCCGGACTGCGCCCCGCGGGGCCGGTGACCGAGATCGACGCGACCGGGCGGATCGCCATCCCCGGACTGGTCGACAGTCACCGGCACATGTGGCAGGCGGTGCTGCGCGGCAGCGCCCCGCACCACACGCTGGCGGACTACTTCAGGCACGTCCTGGGCGGGCTCGGCCAGCAGGTCACTCCCGACGACGTGTATCTCGGCAACCTGCTGAGCGCGTACGGGGCGATGGCCGCCGGAGTCACCACTGTCCAGGACATTTCCAACGTGCAGAACACCCCGGACCACACGGAGGCCGCGGTCGCCGCCTTGCGGGAATCCGGGCTGCGCGCCGTCTTCGCCTACGGCAACGGCATGCCCGACGGCTTCGCCAGCGACAGCCGGCTGCCCGCCCGCGTCCGCGAAGTGCGCGCGCGGCTGCTGCCCGACGACAGCGCCCGGGTCACCATGGCGCTGGCCTTCGAGAGCGGCACGGACGAGGACGAGCGCTGGAACTGGGGCCTGGCCCGGGAACTGGATGTCTCCGCGGCCCGGCACGTGGTCGCGCGCGGACCGGACGACCGGCCGGTGAGCCGGCTCGCGGACCTCGGTGTCCTGGCCCCGGGAACCACCTTCATCCACGGCACCGGGCTGCCGGCCGGCGAGCTGCGGACGATCGCCGACCACGGCGGTTTCCTCTCGATCGCGCCTTCGGTCGAACTGGCGATGGGGCACGGATATCCGCCGTTCGCCCCGGCGGTCGAGGCAGGTCTGCGCCCCAGTCTCAGCGTGGATGTGGAGGTCGCCGCGGCGGCGGACTTGTTCGGCCCGATGCGCGCGGCCTACCAGTCGGCCAGGTACGCCGGAGCCTCCTGCACCGTCCGCGACATCCTGGAATTCGCCACCGTCGCCGGCGCCCGGACGCTCGGGATGGCCGACCGGATCGGCTCGCTCACACCGGGCAAACAAGCCGACCTCGTCCTGCTGCGTGCCGACGACCCCGGCACGGCGCCGGTCTACGACCCCTACGCCGCCGTTGTGCTCGGCATGGACACCGGGCACGTCGACACCGTGCTGATCGCGGGCACACCGGTGAAACAGGACGGCAGGCTTCACGCGGAGGCCGGCCCGGTCGTCCGCCGGGCGCAAGCCGTGCGCGACCGCATCGTCAAGGCCGGGCAGCACGTCCCGGTCCGCGCGCAGTGACATCGCGACGCCGATCGCGTCACCCGAAATCACCCGGCGAGCGTCGCGCGTCGGTGCGACGGTCAGGAAAACGAAAAGCTCATCGCCAACCGCCCGAAAATCGAACCGAAGGACGACCATGACCTCCAACCCTGCCTCGGCATCCGTCAGCCCAGCCGATCCGCACCCGCGGAAAACCGTCGACGCCGGCGGCGTGCGCATGAGCTACGTCGACACCGGATCGGGGGATCGGCCCGTCGTGTTCCTGCACGGTAATCCGACCTCGTCCTACCTGTGGCGCAACGTCATCGCGGCTCTCGCGCCCGGTCGCCGGTACCTGGCTCCGGACCTGGCCGGAATGGGCGCCTCCGGTCCTTCCCCGGACGGCTCCTACCGGTTCGGTGACCACGCCCGCTACCTGGGCGCGTGGTTCGACGCCGTGCTGCCGCACCAGGACGTCACCCTCGTCTTGCACGACTGGGGCGCCGCGCTCGGCCTCGACTGGGCTCGCCGCCACCCCGCCCGGGTGAACGGCCTCGCCTACCTGGAAGGAGTCATCCAAGGACGCCGGTGGGCGGACTTTCCCCCGGGCGGCGACACCATGTTCCGCGCGGTTCGCAGCGCGCAGGGCGAGGAAATCGTCCTGGACAACAATCTTTTCGTGGAGAAGATGCTGCCGATGGGGACCGTGCGGGAACTCGGCGAGCAGGAGATGGCCGCCTACCGGGCGCCGTTCGCCACCCGCGAGTCGCGAGTGCCGACCCTGGCCTGGGCCCGGGAAATGCCGTTCGACGGCGAGCCGCCCGAGGTGGCCGCGATCGTCGCGGCGAACGGGGAGTGGGCCTCCCACAGCCAGGTCCCGAAACTGCTGATCTCGGGCGACCCCGGCGCCGTCCTGACCGGCCCCGCCCTCGACTACGCGCGGACCTGGCCCAACCAGCGGGAGGTCACTGTCAAGGGGGCGCACTTCCTGCCGGAAGACTCTCCGGCGGAGATCGGCCAGGAGCTGGAACAATTCTTGGCCGGGCTTGAGGCAGACGTCCAAAGTCCGTGAGGGGAAGGCGGATTCAGGTGGTGGTTGCAACGCCTGGTGTTTGTTGGTGTGAGAGTCGCGTGTCGAGGGTTTCGGCTGGGGTGTGCCAGTCGAGGGTTTGGCAGGGTCGTCCGTTGAGTTCGGCGGCGACGCGGGCGAGGTCGTCGGGGGTGTGGACCGACAGGTCGGTGCCTTCGGGGAAGTACTGGCGGAGCAGGCCGTTGGTGTTCTCGTTGCTGCCGCGCTGCCAGGGGCTGCGGGGGTCGCAGAAGTAGATCTGCAGCCCGGTGGCGAGGGCGATGTGCTTGTGGCAGGCCATTTCGGTGCGTCGGCCCCAGGTCAGCGACCGGACGAGCAGCGGCGGGAGGGTCTGGATCGTCTCGGTCATCGCCGCGGCGACCGCGGCGGCGTCCCGGCCGCGGGGCAGGTGCAGCAGCACGAACCGGGTCTGGCGTTCGACCAGGGTGCCAATCGCGGACTTGTTGTCTTTGCCCAGGATCAGGTCGCCTGCCCGGGGACCGCGCGGTCGTCGGCCTCGGCGGGGCGTTCGCTGATGTTGGCCATGTCCGGGATCCGGGCCCCGGCCCCGGGCCGTTTCTGCCGTGCTTGGGCGCGGGCGCGCGGGACCCGCAGCGCCCGCCCGGTCCGCAGCGCCGCGGACAGTTCCCGGCGCAGCGCGCCCCGGCCCTGCACGTACAGCGCTTGGTAGATCGTCTCGTGCGACACCCGCATCTCCGGCCGGTCGGGGAAGTCCAGGACCAGTCTCGCCGAGATCTGCCGCGGCGACCACCTCCGCCCCAGCCCTGCCGCCCAACGGCACTCAGGAATGCATTCCCGCGCGGGCTCGGACGCTGTCTGCGGCATCACGCGCCGAACCGGTAGCGCAACACTGTCGTGCCGCGGCGTGACCACGCTGTGCTCAGTGCTGCGAGCCGCGTCGCGAGCCGGACGGGCAATGGGTAGCCGGCGACTTCGGGCGCGCGGGAGAGCAGGATCTCCTCGACGAGGGTGAGGTCGGGGTTCCATCGTTCCGGTTCGCGGGGGTCGTCGAAACCGGGGTTTGCGACGGCTTCGGCGATGGAGTTCGTGCCCTTGTAGTGCTTGAGCGCCCAGACATGGAATCGCGTGTAGCCGTTGAAGGCGATCTCGCCGGCAGGGAAATGCGCGGTGAGCCCGCGCAGTACGGCCGTCAGGTCCGGCTGGGGGAGGAATGCCACCAGCCCGTCGGCGACGATGACCGCGGGCCGGCCGCTTGGCAGCTCGTCGATCCAGTGGCGGTCGGCCACGTCGGCGGCGATGAGGTGGGCGTTGGCCGGCCGCGGCAGCACAGTGCGGCGGGCGGCGATGACCGCGGGCAGATCGACGTCGTACCAGTCCACAGTGGCCGGTGGGTCGACGCGGATCATCCTGCTGTCCAGGCCGGCTCCGAGGTCGACTACGACCGCGTCCGGGTGGCGGGTGACGAAGTCGCGCACCACGCCGTCCAGTTTCTTGGCACGCAGGGCTATGTCGCGCATGCCGGTCTTCGCGTGCGGGTAGTCTGCGGTCTTCGTTCCGGTCCGCTCGACGATCTCCGCCGCGGTGGTGTCGCTGAGGATCGAGCGTTCCTGCCTGCTGTCGAGTGCCCTGCCGCACAAAGTCAGGTACAGGCTGGCCTCGGCAGGGGTGAACGCCGGTAGCGCGGTCGCCATCGGGGCACCTCCGTTTCAATATCAGTGAACTTGAAAGTACACCCGATGATGCTGATGAACTGGGACGACTCTGGTAAGTTGCAATGACTGTGGAGAATGCAAGGGGGGGTGTTGTGGTGCCAGGAAGCCGGCTGACCCACGAGGACCGGCGGCAGATCGCCGCTTGGCTCGCCGACGGTCTGCCCTGCTCGGAGATGGCCAGGCGGCTCGGCCGTCCGACCTCGACGATCACCCGGGAGATCGACCGGAACGGCGGTCCGGAGAGCTACCGCGCCGACGAGGCCTCCGCCGCGACCCGGCAGCGCGCCGGCCGCCTCGGGAAGCCGCCTCTGAGACCTGCCGCGGTACGCGGCTTCGAGGCGCGGTTCACCGCGATGATGGTGCGTACCGGTTTGCCGAGGATGCCCGCGCGGGTGCTCGCATGCCTGCTCACGAGCGACGACGCGCGTCTGCCCGCCGCCGATCTGGTCCGGCTGCTCGGGGTGAGCCCGGCGTCGGTGTCCAAATCGGTCGCCTACCTCGCGGACCTGCGGCTGATCCGCCGCGAGCGCGACTCTTCCGACCGCCGGGAGTACTACGCGGTCGATGATGACGCCTGGCACGAAGCCTGCCGCCGCCAGGCCGAGGTGTGCCGCCTGTGGGCCGAGGCGGCGATGGAGGGGGCTGACGTGCTGAACGGTTCCGCGGCGGCGCCGCGACTGTCCGCCATGAGCCGGTACTTCGATCATGTCGGCAACGACCTCGCGGATGCCGCCGAACGCTGGCGCGGCGTTTTCGGCGATCTCCCGCAGACGGGCTTGCCGTCCGGAGCCGGGTGAACGGGCGCTGGATCGGTCGGGGCGGGACGGGCTCGCTCGACGAATCAGGTTCTCCGAACGGTGTCTGCGGTTTCGCGGGTCTGTGCTCAGGCCGACGCCGCTGAGATCGGTGTCGGCGAGGTGGGCATCGGCGAGGTGGGCTTGGCCGAGCTTCGCTCCGGCGAATCGGGCACGCTGCTCACGTCATTGCCGTGGATCCGCCGGGTGCGGTCAGGACCAGCGTGCTCGAGGCCGCTGCTGACGAGTACTGTTCGGTGCGCGGTATCGTTCTCGATTCTCTCGGAAACCTGTGTGACGACCGGCTTGATTTCCTGGTGCCGGTATCCCTGGAACAGGCCGACGAGGATGTCGCCGTTGATGGTGGACGGAGTCGCGTTGAGCGCACAGCCGACCGCTGGAGTGCACGGCACTCCTGGTTGGGATTTCGTTGTGCGCGAATGTCGGTGCGGCTCCGTCGTCGAGTGTGGTGGCGGCGGGCACTCCGTCGGCGGAGTGCCCGCCTGTCCACGGCAGCGGAGGTGGCCACGCTGGCGTGGACGATCCCGGTGGATCCCCCGGTACGCCGGAAACATGATTCTCGCTGGCCTGGTGCGCTCCCGGCACGTGATGTTTTCAGCGGGAAGAAACGTGAAGAAGACCGTCGCTTTCCCGGAGCCAGGAAGCAGGTTCCGGCGGACGTTCGTTCCGCCGGGACGTCGTGGGGAATCTAGGCCAGCGTGCGGATGCGGCCGCCGTCGACGTCCCAGCGTTGCGTGGCGTCGTTCATCGCGTCGTCCTCTGCCGCCGCGTCGTTGTCGGTCTTGCCGTGGGCGGCTAGCAGTGTCTCGACGGTGTCGAGGTTGCCTCGGTGTGCCGCGGTCGCCAGGATGCGATGCGCGTCGGCCGGTTCTGTCTCCGGCGGTACGACCAGCAGAGCCAGCCGGTGCAGTCCCCGCCCTCCGGTGACGGTCACCGTGTCGGCGTGGTGCGCGCGGAATCCTTCGAGCCGGATCGGTGAACCGTCGACGGTGAGGCGGCGCTGAGCCGGAGTCCAGGCGGCGAGGTGGTAGGCGACTCGTTCGATCCGGTCCAGCCGCGCGGCCAGCATCGCGAGCAGTGCCGGCAGTTCGACGGCGAGTTCCCGGGTGTACGGCCACCATGCGCCGTCGACGTATCCCGTCGCGGGTCCGGCCGGCTTCAGGCGCAGGCGCGGTACGCGCCAGGACGGTGCGGCGGCCTTCATGGCCGAGAGGGTGCTGGCGGTGGTGCGGAGGCTCGGCGTCATGGTGGCGTTCCCGTCCCCGGTCGCTGCCACCGGCCGGCATGGGGGCCGAGGACGACGCAGGCCTGACCGCCCACGCGCGAAATGCTCTCGGACACCCTCAACACTACACCTCTCGCCTGGCCGGTCGCGAAAACCGTTGACGGCTGAGAAAATCTCTTTCGAGATGTCGGGAATCGGGACGAGACAGGGAAACCGTTCGCATTGACGCCCGCGGCGCCGATGCGGGGAAGCGAATTCCGGGGCCCTCAGCGTCGCCTGCGCCACGCTTTGCGATGGGCGGCAACCCCGGAGAGGTGCAGGGCGACGCACAAAAGGCCTGCGGTGGTGAGGGTGGCGGTCGTGACGAAGCGCCCCAGGCTGACGTCGACCAGTTCGAGAAGCAACGCGAGCGCGAAGAGCACCGCGGCGACGATGGCGAGCATGGCGTCCTCGCTTCCGGAAGGCAGCGGCGAGCGGACGTGCCGCGCCGCTCGGGGGCCGAATAGCATTCGCAGCGTAGCGGGGCCGCCGATCCGGCGGTACCGCGGAACGGGGTCACGTGCCGATGCGGAGCGGGCGGCATTCGGTCCTGCGACGTATCGCGCGACTGAATATCCACAGTGGACAGTTCGGTTGGGGCAGCGGGCGGCTTCCGAGGGGAGACGGGTCGGTGGCGGGAATGCCGAACGAGAGGATTCGGTCTCATCACTCTGGACCTCGGCGACATCTTCGGTGCTGGCACGTGGCGGTTCGCCTGTCGGTTCCGTTGTCGTGCTGCCGCCCTGATCCCACTGCTCCTCGAACCGGCCGAGGCTGCTCCGCGTCATCTCCGCTTGGTTCCGCGATCCGGTGCTTGCTGTTGGGCGAGCGTTCTCGGTCTCCCGGCGGACGAGCCTGAAACAAGCGATCGGCGGAATCGTTCTGTTCCTGGGAACCGCGGCGATCGGGGCCGTTCGGCGCAAGGCGCTGCACCAGTGAAGGTGCGCGGACGGCCGGTCAGGGCGTCGTGGTGATCATGAACGTGTAGTGCCCGTTGATGTCCTTTCGGACGTCGAGTGTTTTGTCGGCGAGCCGGACGCGGGTCTCGCGGGCGAGGAACACCTGGGTGTCGCCGGTCGCGATGATGTCCTCCCCGGTCGCGGGGTAGGCGGCGACGTCCACGGCGAATGCGGCGCCGTCCTCGGGAAGGCCGTCGAGCGTGAGGCGCAGGCCGCCTTCGGCGTGGACGTTCTGGGATGCGGTGAGCTGGTTGATCGCTTCGGTGGCTGCTCCGGTCAAGGTGAACATCGGTGGTTCGCTTTCTGTGTGCTGTGGTCAGTGCTGTCCTCGCCGCACCTTTGTGCTGGGTGGATCGGCGGCAGGCGGTGCGCACTGGGCGCGGGGAGCGTCCGAAGGCCGATCGGTCCAGAATTCCAGGGCAGCGCTCGTGTCGCGGCGCGGCCAGCGAAACCGATGCGGCTGACGGTGAAGTCGGTCGTCGTGAGGGCTGGGTCCGGGCTCTCGGGCGCTGCCTGCACGATTCTATCGTGCCGCCAGGGGTGCGTCGGCGTTCCTGGTGCGATTTCTGCCGTGCCTGTTGTCGCGGACCGCTCCGATGCGGAAG